>DAIDAU010000477.1 GCA_027310465.1 Rhodocyclaceae bacterium | reverse complement strand
TGGCGCTTGGCGAATTCGAAGCCGGCGTCGAGTTGCGGCAGCGCCTCGTAGTCGGGATCGTCGAAATGAGCGGCGATGCGCTGCACTTCCGCCTCGGTCAGCGTCGACGCCGAATCCTTGAGATAGGTCCATTCGGCTTCGACATGCGAGGCGAAGACGTCGATGCCGATCGCCTTGACGAGGATCTTGATGCGCGCCTTGAAGGCGTTGTCGCGGCGGCCGTGCAGGTTATAGACGCGCAGCACGGCTTCGGCATAGGTGAGCAGGTCCTGCCACGGCAGGAATTCGCGCAGCACTTCGCCGAGAATCGGAGTGCGGCCGAGTCCGCCGCCGACCCAGACGCGGAATCCGAGCTCGCCGTCGCCGTTGCGCACCAGCTGCAGGCCGAGATCGTGCATGCGCACGTTGGCGCCGTCGTCCGGGCCGCCGCTGACGGCGATCTTGAACTTGCGCGGCAGGTAGGCGAACTCGGGATTGAAGCTCGCCCATTGGCGCACGATCTCGGCCCACGGGCGCGGATCGGCGACTTCCTGCGGCGACACGCCGGCGAGCGGATCGCTCGTCACGTTGCGCACGCAGTTGCCCGAGGTCTGGATCGCGTGCATGTCGACCGTCGCCAGTTCGGCGAGGATGTCCGGCACCTGGTCGAGATGCACCCAGTTGAGCTGCATGTTGTGGCGCGTGCTGAAATGCCCGACGCCGCGGTCGTACACGCGCGCCACGCGGGCCAGCACGCGCAGCTGCCGGCTCGAGACGTGGCCGTAGGGGATCGCGATGCGGAACATCGGACCGTGACGCTGGATGTAGAGGCCGTTTTGCAGCCGCAGCGGACGGAATTCGTCGTCGGAGAGCTCGCCGGCGAGGTAGCGGCGCGTCTGGTCGCGGTACTGCGCGACGCGTTCGCGTACCAGCTGGCGGTCGATGTTGTCGTATTGGTACATCGTATTTCTCCTTAGGCCGCGATGAGCTTGCTGCCGACCAGCACCAGCATGCCGGCCAGGGTCGGGCGCAGCACGCGCTCGGGGATGCGGTTGGCGAGCTGGCTGCCGAGGAAGATGCCCGGCAGCGAACCCGCGAGCAGGCTGGCGAGCAGCGACCAGTCGACGCTGCCGAGCCACCAGTGCGCGATGCCGGCGACCAGCGTCAGCGGCACGGCATGCGCGAGATCGGAGCCGACGATGCGGATCGCCGGCAGCTTGGGATAGAGGAAGAACAGCGCGGTGACGCCGAGCGCGCCGGCGCCGACCGACGACAGCGATACCAGGGTGCCGAGCATGATGCCGGTGGCCACCGTGAGGCGCGTACGGCGGTGCGCCGGCAACGCGTCGACGTCGTGCGCCTGCGCCCAGGATTGGAGGCGGCGGCGGAAGATCAGGGCGATCGCGGTGAGCAGCAGCGCGATGCCCAGCGAGAACTTGATGACGGACGCCGCGCCGCCGAGGCCGCCGGGCGCGAAGCGCGAAACCAGGAACAGCGTCAGCGCCGCGGCCGGCAGGCTGCCGGCGGCGAGCAGGCCGGTGATGCGCCAATCGACGTTGCCGCGGCGCGCATGCACCAGCGTGCCGCCCGACTTGGTGACGGCCGCGTAGAGCAGGTCGGTGCCGACGGCGGTGCCCGGCGCGACGCCGAAGATCAGCACCAGCAGGGGCGTCATCAGCGAGCCGCCGCCGACGCCGGTGATCCCGACGATGGCGCCGACTGCGAAACCCGAGATGATTTGTGCGAGATCCATGACGATGCGTGGGAGCTGTTGTTGCGGTGCATCGTATAGATTCGGTATAAGCTTAAAAAATACTTTATAGTCACATCTAAAGAACTAGCGGGTATATGCGATGAACCTCCAGCAATTGCGCTATGTCCAGGAAGTCGCGCGGCGCAACCTCAACGTCTCGGAGGCGGCCAACGCGCTCTACACCTCGCAGCCGGGCGTCTCCAAGCAGATCCGCCTGCTCGAGGAGGAACTCGGCGTCGACATCTTCGTGCGCCGCGGCAAGCGCCTGACCGGCATCACCGATCCGGGCCGCCAGATCATCGCCATCGCCGAGCGCACGCTGCGCGACCTTGCCAACCTCAAGCAGATCGGCGACGAGTTCAGCAAGGAAACCGAAGGCAGCCTGTCGATCGCCACCACGCACACCCAGGCGCGCTACGCGCTGCCGCAGGCGATCAAGGCCTTCATGGAGCGCTACCCCAAGGTGCGCCTCGAACTGCACCAGGGCAATCCGACCCAACTTTGCGAATGGGTGATCTCCGGCCAGTCGGACCTCGCCATCGCCACCGAGGCCATCGAGAACTATCCCGACCAGCTGGCCGTCCTGCCGTGCTACCAATGGAACCACAGCGTGATCGCGCCGCCGCGGCACCCGATCCTCAAGGAGAAGATCCTCACGCTCGAGGCCATCGCGCGCTACCCGCTGGTCACCTACGACTTCGCCTTCGCCGGCCGCAACAAGATCAACCAGGCCTTCCTCGCGCGCGGCCTCACGCCGAACGTGGTGCTGAGCGCGCTCGACGCCGACATCATCAAGAGCTACGTGGCGCTCGGCCTAGGCGTCGGCATCGTCGCCTCGATGGCCTACGACGCCGCGGCCGACAAGGGACTGCGCGCGATGGACGCCTCGCACCTGTTCTCCTCGTCGACGACGCGCATCGGATTGCGCAAGGACGCCTGGCTGCGGGGCTACGCCTACGTCTTTATCGAACTGTTTGCGCCGCAGCTGACCAAGGCGGTGGTGGAGGCGTCGTTGCGGGCGGAGGGAGAGGATCCGGGGTTGTAGGCTTGTTGCGACGTCGCGGCGCTCGGGGTGCCGTGCGCGCTCGTGCCGACGGGGTGCCCTGCTGCGCTCCATGTCCCCCGGCGGACAAGAGCGATAAGGCGTCCGCCTCCTCCTTTACTTACGCGCAGCAAGGCACCCCATCAGCACGAGCGGAACCGCCGTCGCAGTTCCGAGCAGAACGGCAGAGCGTCGAGCCAAGGGTGGCGGGGGGTCGTCGACGCGTAGGTAAAGGAGGAGGCGGACGCCTTATCGCTCTTGTCCGCCGGGGGACACGAAGCGGCGACGACCCCCCGTCACCCTTGGCGGTTAAAACCCCGAGAACTCAGCCCGCCTTCAAACGCAGATTAAGAGCAGCGACCAGCAGCCAGAAGGCGGAAGCCAGCGCACCAGCGCTGGATACCGCCATCGCCGCCCCGATCACGAAGTCCGGGCGATCCAGCGTATGGGCATAGCCGAACAGCGCGTAGAAGATGATGCACGAGGCCACCAGGAATCCGACGGGCCAGCGCAGGATGCCGTAGGCCGGGCGGCTTCGGCTGCCGCATTTCGGGCAAATAACGGGATCGCGCCGCAGCGGCAGCGCCCAGGACGGAAGATCGATGACGGCGGCTTGGCAGGATGGGCAGCGCAGCATGGAGGCCTCGCATTCGAAACGGCGGGGAGCCGATGCGCGGAGCATATCACGTGACGGAAGGCGCCCTGCGAAGCGCTCACGCCTGAGCGACGATCCCGCGCAGCGCGACGATGTCGATCTTGCGCATTTCCAGCAGGGCGGTCATGGCGCGCTCGGCTCGCTTCGGATCCGGATCGGTGAGCAGGTCGACGAGGCCGCGCGGCACGATCTGCCACGACAGCCCGTACTGGTCCCTGAGCCCGCCGCAACGCTGCGCCGCCGGATCGCCGCCGACCGAGAGCCGGTCCCAGTAGTAATCGACCTCCGCCTGCGTCTCGCAGTCGATCTCGAAGGAGACGGCTTCGGTGAACTTGAAGCGGGGACCGCCGTTGAGCGCGACGAAGGCTTCGCCTTCGAGTTCGAAGGCGATGGTCATCACCGCGCCGGGCTCCATGTGATGGACGTCGTAGCCCCGCGGCATCCGCTAAACTGCCTCCGCATATGCCCAGGTTCGCCGCCAACCTCACGCTGATGTTCAACGAAGTGCCGTTTCCGCAGCGCTTCGCCGCGGCGGCGCGGGCGGGGTTCGCCGGGGTCGAGTTCCTGTTTCCCTACGACTGCGCACCCGCCGAGATTGCCGGCTGGCTGCGCGAGAGCAGGCTGGTCAACGTGCTGTTCAACATGCCGCCGGGCGACTGGGCCGCGGGCGAGCGCGGACTGGCGGCCCTGCCGGGCCGCGAGGCGGAATTCCGCGCCGGCGTGGAGCGCGCGCTCGAATACGCGCAGGCGCTCGGCACGCCGTGCCTGCATGCGATGGCCGGCGTGGTGCCGGCAGGCATGGACCGGTCGCGTTGCCGCGCAACCTTCATCGACAACCTGCGCCATGCGGCGAATGCGCTTGCGCCGGCCGGCCGCACGCTGACCATCGAGCCGATCAATCCGCGCGACATGCCCGGCTACTTCCTCAGTACCCAGGCCGACGCGCACGCGATCCGCGAGGAAGTCGGCGCGGCCAATCTCAAGGTGCAGATGGACTGCTATCACGCGCAGATCGTCGAGGGCGAGGTGGCGGAGAAGTTCCGGCGCTGGCTGCCGCACATCGGCCACATCCAGATCGCTTCGGTGCCGGGGCGCCACGAGCCGGACGAAGGGGAACCGGATTACCGCGCGCTGTTCCGTCTGCTCGACGAACTCGGCTACGACGCCTGGGTCGGCTGCGAATACCGGCCGCGCGGGCGCACCGAGGACGGCTTGGGCTGGCTTAAGACGATCGACTGATCAGGTATGCTTTGTCCACGATGAAGGCCTTGATCATCCTGTTGCTGGCTTGTCTCGGCATCGCTTCGGCGGCCGAACCGCAGCGCAATATCGGAATTGCCGCTAAAAGCGGTGAAAAGCGCGTCGCACTGGTGATCGGCAATTCCGCCTACAAGGATGCGCCGCTCAGGAATCCGGTCAACGACGCCCGCGACATGGCGGCCGCGTTGCGGAAGCTCGGCTTCGACGTCATCGAGAAGACCAACGTCACGCAGAAGGAAATGAACCGGGCCATCGTCCAATTCGGCGAGAAGCTGCGCGCCGACACCATCGCCCTGTTCTACTACGCCGGCCACGGCATGCAGGTGAAAGGCAAGAACTATCTCATTCCCGTCGATGCGCAGATACGGTCCGAAGCTTCCGTCCGCGTCGAAACCGTCGATGTCGACGGCGTTCTCGATCAGCTGACGGTCAGTCCATTGAATATCGTCATCCTGGACGCCTGCCGCAACAATCCGTTCGAACGCCGTTTCAGGAGCCTGGGAGGCGGTTTGGCGCAGATGGACGCGCCCAAGGGCAGCCTGATCGCCTATTCCACCGCACCGGGCAAGACGGCTGCGGATGGCGAAAGCAGGAACGGCCTATATACGCAGGAGCTTCTCAAGCACCTCCAGACCCCCGGCCTGCCGCTGGAGGCGGTCTTCAAGCGCGTCAGGATCGGCGTGATGGCGGCAAGCGGAGAAGCGCAGACGCCTTGGGAGACGTCGTCGCTGACCGGCGACTTCTACTTTCGCCCTGCCGCGGGTGGAACGCCTGCCGCGGCTCAGCAAGTCGCGCCGCCGGATGATTCAAGGTCGGAGGAAGTGTCGTTCTGGAGGAGCATCGAGAACAGCGCCGACGTTGCGGACTTCGACGCCTACCTGCGCAGCTACCCGAACGGCCGCTACGCCACGCTGGCGAAAGCAGTGCAGCAGAAGCTGCAGGGCGATGCAGCCGAGCAGCAAAAGCTGGCAACGGTCCAGCAGGGGCGCGACGCCAAGGAGACCGAGCTGCGGCTTGCCGCAGACGCAGCCGAGTCCATCGACCTTTCCGGGAGTTGGAGTCCTGAACACGTACCCGGAGACGTGTACATCTTCCCGGATGGAACGTGCACCTACAAGGGCTTCCTCGTCGTCACCATAGGCGGCAAATGGAGCCGCACCGATCCGAAAAAGCGCGAATTCACGCTGGTGTGGAACCATGGGTATACCGATGTCGTGACGCTGTCTCCCGACGGCCAGCGATTGATGGGGAAGAATAACGTCGGCGATCCGGTTGCCTTCGTGCGCAAGAAGTGAGGTGTTGCCGCGGGCACGGGGGAGCTCGGCATCTTCCTTAGCGCGCGATGACCAAAATGTAATCGTCCCGCCGGCAACCTGTAAGGGGCGCGGGCACATGATGTCTTTATTCACAATGAAGACATGGACCCGGACGTCTCAGTTGCGCGTGCGCCAAATGCGGCGAGCTCGAGCAGGCTGATTCTGTGATATGAGAAGCGTCAGTTCTGCTGAAGCGCGCACTGTCCTCTACGTCCGCTTGCCGGTGTGGAAGATATGGCCGGGCGGCATCGTCTACCTGGCGGACTACATCCACAAGCGCCGCCCCGCTGTCCGCCAGGAAATCCTCGATCTGGCGCTGGTCCCGCCGCGCGAGCGGCGCGCAGCCATGGTCTCGCGAATCGAGGCGCTGCGACCCGACGTGGTGGCGTTCTCCTGGCGCAATATGCAGACCTTCGGGCCGCACCCCGAGAACGATGCGCTCGACATCGTGATGAACTTCGACCACTCGCCGAACCTCTGGCGGCGCGCCCGTGCGGCATGGCAGGCGCTCGGCGTCATCTGGAACTACGCGGCGTCGCGCATGCGGAACTTCGCCTATATGCGGCTGGCGCGCCGCCTGCTTCCGGAAGCGCGGCTGGCGGTCGGCGGCACGGCGGTCTCGATCTTCGGCAAGTACATCGCCGAGAAGTGCCCGACCGACACCGTGGTCGTGATCGGCGAGGGGGAAGACGCCATGCTCGCCGTGGTCGACGGTTTCACTGCGCCGGCCGGCCATCATTACTACAAGGACCGCCGCGGCGTGATCAGCCATGTGCCGGCGGAGGAGAGCTTCGATCTGCGCCAACTCACCGCGGTCGACTTTGCCTACATCGAGTCGATCTTTCCCGGCTTCCGCGACTATGTCGGTCCCGAGGGCACGATCGGCGTGCATACCAAGCGCGGCTGTCCGTTCCAATGCCACTTCTGCCTCTACAACAAGATCGAAGGCGACCGCCAGCGGCTGCGCGATCCGGTCGAGGTGGCGAAGGAAGTCGACGTGCTCAGCCGCACCTACGGCGTGAAGCACATCTGGTTCACCGACGCCCAGTTCTGCTCCACGCTGCGCTCGACGCGGCATGTGGAGGCGATCCTCGACGAGATGCTGGCGCGGGGCACCGACGTCCTCTGGAGCGGTTATCTGCGCCTCAACTACCTGACGCCGCAGCTTGCCGAGAAGATGATCGCTTCCGGCCTCGCCAGCGTGGACCTGTCCTTTACCGGGACGCAGGAAATCGTCGACAGCCTTACGCTGGGCTACGACCTGGAACAGCAGATGGCCGCCTTCCGCATGTTCCGCGACGCGACGCAGCGGGTCGCGCCGAGCGCCGACGGGACGCTCAAGATAAAGCTCTACATGCCGCTCAACGCACCGGGAGAGAGTCCCACGACGCTGCGCGCCACTGCCGAACGCATTCATGAGATCTACGAGATGTTCGGCCGCGAGAACGTGCTGCCCTTCATCTTCTTCATCGGCGTCCAGCCGGATACGCCGGTCGAGCGCATGCTGATCGACGCCAACTACCTGCCGAACGGCTACGATCCGCTGACGCTGAATCCGTTCATCATCAAGAAGCTTCTTTACAATCCGCGGCCGCTGGGCCGCCTGATCGGGCGCGCCTATCTTCAGGCACTCGACATATCGACGAAGTTGGACCATGCCGAGGGCGAGTACATCGGCCGCGCCACCATGGAGAACCTCGAACGGGCGTTGGAAAGCTATGCCGGCGCACGTTTCCGGAAAGCAATCGGCCGGCGACAGACGTGCTCGGGGAAGTCGCAGCCGGCTTCGTCGTATTCTTCGGCTGCATAACTTGACGTCAATCGCCCGGCAAACCTTCAAGTGATTCCATGACGCCGCCAAGGGAACGGTGTGAAGAGGATACATCGCCATGAACGAACGTAAACTGCTTAGTGCGCTGCTCTTTTCTGTCTTCGCCTTTACGAGCACCCTGAGTGATGCTCAACACAGCCACGGCGGAGCGCAGACGCCGCAGCGAGGCGACTCGGGCGGCATGGAATCCCACGATCGCCCTCCGGAGCAGCCGCAATTCTTCAGGGGCGAGGTGCGCTTCATAGACAAGGTGGCCGGTCAACTCACGCTCAAGCACGAACCCATCCGGGCGCTCGAAGTGCCGGCCCGCACGACGGCCTATCCGGTGAAGGACATCGGCATGCTCGATCAACTCAAGATCGGCGACGCGGTGCGCTTCAGTATCGTGTTGCAGGGCCGCGAGCTGTTAATCACCAGCGTCGTGCCGGCTCCCTGAGCGGACTGTCGCCGCACGCGTGTCCAGGCGACGCGCTGCGCGGCTCAGTGGTGCAATATCTTCGCCAGAAACTGCTGCGCGCGCTCCGATCGCGGCGAGCCGAAGAAATCGTCCTTCGAGGCATCCTCGACGATGCGCCCGTGGTCCATGAAGACGACGCGATGGGCGACCTTGCGGGCGAAGCCCATCTCGTGCGTCACGACCATCATGGTCATGCCTTCCTGCGCCAGCTCGACCATGACGTCGAGCACCTCGTTGATCATCTCCGGGTCGAGCGCCGAGGTCGGTTCGTCGAACAGCATGCAGATCGGGTCCATCGCCAGCGCGCGGGCGATCGCGACGCGCTGCTGCTGGCCGCCGGAGAGTTCGCCGGGGCGCTTTCCCGCATGCGCCGTGAGGCCGACGCGGTCGAGCAGCTTGATACCCTTCTCCAGCGCTTCGTCGTGCCGGCGGCCGAGCACCTTCTCCTGCGCGATGGTGAGGTTCTGCGCGATGGTCATGTGCGGGAACAGCTCGAAATGCTGGAACACCATGCCGACGTGGGCGCGCAGCTTCGGCAGGTTCGTCTTGCGATCGCCGACGGAGATGCCGTTGACGACGATCTCGCCCTGCTGGAAGGGTTCGAGGCCGTTGACGCACTTGATCAGCGTGGACTTGCCCGAGCCAGAGGGGCCGCAGACGACGATCACTTCGCCTTTCTGCACGTCGGCCGAGCAGTCGGTCAGCACCTGGAAACTGCCGTAGTGCTTGGAGACGTTGCGGATGGAGATCATGCGGCGGCCTTCCTGCGGAAATATTTGACGAGCAGCGAGACGGAAAAGCTGATGGCGAAATAGACGGCGCCGGCGAACAGCAGCAGTTCGACGATGCGGCCGTCGCGGTCGCCGACCTTGTAGGCGGCGCCGAAGAAGTCGGCGAGCGCCGAGACGTAGACGAGCGAGATGTCCTGGAACAGGATGATCGCCTGCGTCAGCAAGAGCGGCACCATGTTGCGGAAGGCCTGCGGCAGGATCACCAGCCGCATCGCCTGCCCGTACGTCATGCCGAGCGCAAAGGCGGCGCCGACCTGCCCGCGGGGCACGCTCTGGATGCCGGCGCGGATGATCTCCGAGTAGTAGGCCGATTCGAACAGCGCGAAGCCGACCATCGCCGAGGCGAGCCGCACGTCGGTGCCGGGGGCGAGGCCGAGCACGGCTTCGAGGAAGCGCGGCACGATCAGGAAGAACCACAGCAGCACCATCACCAGCGGGACCGAGCGGAACAGGTTCACGTAGCCGGCGGCCAGCCAGCCGAGCGGCTTGATCGCCGACAGCCGCATCATCGCCAGCAGCGTGCCCCAGACGATGCCGACGACGATGGCGGTGAGCATGATCTGCAGCGTGACCTTCATGCCCTGCCAGAGGAAGGGCAGCGCGCCGGGGATCGAGGACCAGTCGAAGTCGTAGCCCATCACTTGCCTGCGATGTAGCCCGGCACGCGCGTCTTGCGCTCGACCCAGTGCATGCC
>DAIDAU010000444.1 GCA_027310465.1 Rhodocyclaceae bacterium | reverse complement strand
CGCACTCGCTCGCCGGCGTCCGGGAAAGCAACATCCGCATCGCCTCGGGCGCCGCCTCGATCTCGTTCGAAACCGGCAAGGTCGCGGCGATCGCCGCGGCCCAGCACGAGCAGGCCCGCAACATCGCGGCGGCGAGCATAGAGGTGGCGGCGTCGGTGAAGTCGGTGGCCGAGAGCGGCCAATCGATTGCCGCCTCGGCCGGCAGGAATGCCGAGGCGGCCAAGGCCGCCTTCGGCGAATTGACCGAAGCCGTAAGCTCGGCGCAGTCCACCAGCGAGCGCATGGAAGGTTTCGCCGGCACCGTCAACGATCTGATCGAACAGTCGAAGGAGGTCCTGGGCATCGCCTCCCTGATCAACGACATTTCCGACCAGACCAACCTGCTGGCGCTGAACGCCGCGATCGAAGCGGCGCGCGCGGGCGAGCACGGACGCGGCTTCGCCGTCGTGGCCGACGAGGTCCGCAAGCTCGCCAACACCGCCAAGGATGCCGCCGGCAACATCCAGGCCGGCATGAACCGCATGGCCGGCATCGTTGCCTCGACGCGCCGCGAGACGCTGGAAGCGCTCGAAAACTCCAGGCTGTCGGCCGACATCTCGGCGCGCAGCGCCGAGCGCTTCCGCATCATGACCGAGGATCTGGCCGACATCGCGTCGAAGATGACCGACATCGGCCAAGGCCTCACCTCGATCGAGGCGCGCGCGGCCGCCATCCGCGACAATGCGGCGGCCATCGATGCCGGCAACGAGCATCTGCTGGAGCAGACGACGCGCGCCACCGAGCGTTCCCGCCGCCTCGGCGCCGAAACCGAATCGGTCATCGACCTGCTCGGCCACTACCGTCTGGGCGACACGCCCTACGATCGGATCTTCGCCGACGTGTCCGGATATCGGGCCGAGGCCGAGGCCCGGCTGGCGGAGTTGGCAAGGGACGTCGATCTGTGGAGCAACGACTACCGCGAGGTCCCCGGCACCGTTCCGCAGAAATACACCACCTGCTGGGACCGCGCGTTCGCCCGCACGATGACGCCCTTCTTCGACGAGATGCTGACGCTTTCCGGCAACGTCCGCTACGCCATCGTCGTCGACATGAACGGCTACGCCGCAGCCCATAACAGCATGTGTTCGAAGCCGCCCACGGGCGACCCCGCCGTCGACACGGCCAGCAGCCGCGACAAGCGCAAGTTCACGAACGCCGGGGCGATGCGCGCCACGGCGAACCGGAACCCGTTCCTGCTGCAGACCTACGTGCGCGACACCGGGGAAGTCCTGTGCGACTTCTCGATGCCCGTCACGCTGGCCGGTCGCCGCTGGGGCACGCTGCGCATCGGCATCGCCCCGATGGATCTGATTGCAAAAACTCCCGAAGGACAAGTGCCATGACCCACTCGCTCGATCCCGCCGCGGCCGAGCTGCGCGCCTCCGACACCGGCAAGATCGTCTCGGCGCGCGAGGCCGTGCGGCTGATCCGCGACGGCGACACCGTCGCCACCAGCGGCTTCGTCGGCATCGGCTTTCCCGAGAACATCGCCGTCGCGCTCGAGGCGCTGTTCCTCGAAGGCGAGGACAGCGACGTGCTCGGCCTCGGCCGGCCGCGCAACCTGACGCTCGTCTATGCCGCCGGACAGGGCGACGGCAAGGAGCGCGGCCTCAACCACCTCGGCCACGACGGCCTCGTCGCGCGCGTCGTCGGCGGGCACTGGGGCCTGGTGCCCAAGCTGCAGCAGCTAGCCGTGTCGAACCGCATCGAAGCCTACAACCTGCCGCAGGGCGTGATCACGCATCTCTACCGCGACATCGCCGCCGGCAAGCCCGGCACGCTGACGCGCGTGGGTCTGGGCACCTTCGTCGACCCGCGCCTGGGCGGCGGCAAGCTCAACGAGAGGACCACCGCCGACCTGGTGCGGCTGATGGAGATCGACGGCGAGGAATACCTGTTCTACAAGGCCTTCCCGATCAACGTCGGCATCATTCGCGGCACCACCGGCGATCCCGACGGCAACATCAGCATGGAGCGGGAGGCGCTGACGCTCGAGGCGCAGGCGATCGCCATGGCGGCGCACAACTCGGGCGGCATCGTCATCGCGCAGGTCGAACGCATCGCCGAGCGCGGCACGCTGAACCCGCGCCAGGTGAAGATTCCCGGCGTCCTCGTCAACTGCGTCGTCGTCGCGGAGAAGCCCGAGTACCACATGCAGACGTTCGCCGAACCGTACAGCGCGGCGTTCTCCGGCGAGATCCGCGTGCCGCTGTCGGCCCTCCCGGCGATGCCGATGTCCGAGCGCAAGATCATCGCGCGGCGCGCCGCCCTCGAACTGACGCCCAACGCGGTCGTGAACCTGGGCATCGGCATGCCCGAGGGCGTCGCGGCGATCGCCACCGAAGAGCGCATCCTCGATCTCATGACGCTGACGGCGGAACCCGGCGTCATCGGCGGCATCCCGGCGGGCGGCCTGAACTTCGGCGCCGCGACGAACACTCACGCCGTCATAGACCAGCCGAGCCAGTTCGACTTCTACGACGGCGGCGGCCTCGACATCGCCTTCCTCGGCCTGGCGCAGGCCGACCGCGCGGGCAACCTCAACGTCTCGAAGTTCGGCCCGCGCCTGGCGGGAGCCGGCGGCTTCATCAACATCTCCCAGAACGCCAAGAAGGTGGTGTTCGTCGGCACGTTCACCGCCGGCGATCTCGACGTCGCAATCGAAGGCGGCAAGCTCGCGGTGCTGCGCGACGGCAAGGCGACGAAGTTCGTCGCAGAAGTCGAGCACCGCACCTTCAGCGGCGCGGAGGCGCTACGCCGCGGCAGGGAAGTGCTCTACGTGACCGAGCGCTGCGTGTTCCGCCTCGGCCCGGACGGGCTCGAGCTCACCGAGATCGCCCCCGGCGTCGACTTGCAGAAGGACATCCTCGATCGCATGGCGTTCGAGCCGATCATGACGGCCGAGCCGAAGCTGATGGACGAGCGCATCTTCCGCCCCGAGCCGATGCACCTGCGCCCGGGCATGCTGGAGCGGCCGCTCGCCGACCGGCTCGGCTACGATCCCGCCAGAAACATCTTCTACGTCGACTTCGCCGGCCTTTCGGTGCGCAGCGACGCCGACATCGAACGCGTTCATCAGGCGGTCGAAGCGCATCTGGCTCCCATCGGCCATAAGGTCTATGCGATCGTGAACTACGACCGCTTCGACATCGCCCCGGACCTCGTCGACGACTATATCGGCATGGTGAAAGGCATTGTCGAGCGGCATTACCACGACGTCACCCGCTACACGTCGAGCACCTTTTTGCGCATGAAGCTCGGCGAGGCGCTCGAACGCGGCCACGTGCCGCCGCACCTGTACGACAGCAGGGAGCAGGCGCTGGGGAGCGTCTTCGGCCAAGCTCCTTGAAGCCGGCCGCCGTTCCCGTCGGGGCCAATTCCGGCCGATTGCCGCTCCATGCGGCAACCGCGACATATCGCATTTCTACAAGGAGGTTGATCAGATGGATGTAAGAGGTTTGGTGACAGTTGTATCGGGCGGTGCCAGCGGCATCGGTGAAGCCGTGGCGAAGGATATGGCAATGGCGGGCGCGAAGGTCGTGATCGGCGATCTCGGGCAGGTTCAGATTGACCGTGTGGTCAACGAGATCAGGGCGGCCGGCGGCGAGGCCTGCGGCGTGCTGGCCAATGTCACCAACGAAGATGACATGGCCAAGCTGATGGATACGGCAATCAGCAATTTCGGCGCGTTGAACGTAGTCGTCGCTTGTGCCGGCATCATTCGCGACGGCGTGATGATCAACACCGACAAGGAAACCGGCAAGGTCAAGAAAGTCATGTCGCTGGATGACTTCAAGGCAGTCATCGACGTGAATCTCACCGGCTCATTCCTGACGCTCAGGGAGGCCGCGAGGCGCATGGTGGACAACGACTACGCAGGCGTCTTGGTGCTGATCTCCTCCATCAACAAGACCGGTCAGGTCGGACAGATCAATTACTCGGCGACCAAGGTGGCCGTCGAACTATGGCCGAAGATCCTTGCCGGCGAGTTCCATATGAAAGGCATCCGCAAGATTCGCGTTGCCTCGGTATCGCCCGGCTATGTCGCAACCCCGATCCTGCAGGGCATGAATCAGGAAGCGCTGGCGGCGCTGATGAAGGACGTGCACATCCAGCGCCCGATCAAGCCGGCCGAGATCGCTTCGGCCGTGCGCTTCATCGTCGAGAAC
>DAIDAU010000083.1 GCA_027310465.1 Rhodocyclaceae bacterium | reverse complement strand
AGCGCGCACCCGGCGGAACTCCGCCGACTGTCAGGCGTCGCTCACGCCAGCAACGGCCACTGCCCCAGCCACAGCGCCAGCGGATCGTCCTTGAAGCCGCTCTTGACGAAGCGCAGCCAGCGCCCCACCACGTAACTCGCCAATAGGTCAGCGCGTGCCGAGAAGTCCTGTTCGGCAGGCAAGCCGCTCTGCGTCGCGGCCACCTTGAGGCACTGCTTGAGCGTCGCTTCGATGCGCGCCACGAGCTGGTTGATGCGTACCTGGAGGCGCGGGTTCTCGTGCACCAGCGCGTCGCCGACGAGCACGCGCGTGAGGCCGCGGTTCTTCTGAGCGAAGCGCAAGAGGCTCGCAATGATCAGCTCGACCTGCTTCGTGCCCGACTCCTCGCCTTCCGCGATCTGGTTGATGACGGAGAAGAGGCTCGTCTCGATGAACTCGATCAGTCCCTCGTACATCTGCGCCTTGCTCGCGAAATGACGGTAGAGCGCGGCTTCCGAGACGTCGAGCTTGGCGGCGAGCGCCGCGGTGGTGACTTTCTCGCCGGCCGGGTTCTCCAGCATCTGGGCGATGGTTTGCAGGATCTGCAGCTTTCTTTCGCCGGGCTTGGTTGCCATACGAATATGCTCTTAGAGTCGTTTGAGGTGGCGAGGCAAATCGAGGACGGATTGTAGCCGCAGGTCGACGAAAGCGGGAACCCGAGGAGCGGACGAAATCAGCACCGTTTTCATGCCGAGCGCCTTGGCGGCGCGCAGGTTGGCCGGCGTGTCTTCGACCATCACGCAGGCCTTCGGGTCGAGGCGCTCGCGGTGCAGCAGGCGCCGGAAGCCCGCCGGCTGCGGCTTGGGCTGGAAGCGCAGGCGCTCGATGGTCCACACCGAGTCGAACTGGCGGGCGATGCCGGCGATCTCGAGCACGGCCGCCGTGTAGTGCAGCGGCGCGTTCGAGAACACGATCTTGCGACCCGGCAGCTTCTGCAGCATCGCGCGCAGCGGACGCTCGAAGACGACCATGCGAGACAGGTC
Source organism: Rhodocyclaceae bacterium (assembly GCA_027310465.1). Classification (GTDB taxonomy): domain Bacteria; phylum Pseudomonadota; class Gammaproteobacteria; order Burkholderiales; family Rhodocyclaceae; genus Nitricoxidireducens. The sequence continues at coordinate 3,274 of DAIDAU010000083.1, read as the reverse complement.
GTCGAACTGATGGGTGTGATGGAGGAAGTGGCGCGGGTCGGTGCTGTGATGGCGCATCAGGCCGAGCAGCGTGGCGCCGTAGCGATGCCAGTAAGTCTCGCGCAGATTCGCCGCCGCCGCGGCGTCGAGGCCGAGGAAGCGCTCGATGTATTCCCGCATCGCGTGGTGCGGATGCGGGAAGATGTGCGAGCTGGCGTTGTGGAGCGTGTTGTCGAGGTCGAACAGCCAGGTGCGGACCGGTCTGGTCACTTCGACTTGATGAGCGTGCCGACGCCCTCGTCGGTGAGAATCTCCAGCAGCAGCGCATGCTCGACGCGGCCGTCGATGATGTGCACGCCCTTGACGCCGCTGCGTGCCGCGTCGAGCGCCGAGCCGATCTTCGGCAGCATGCCGCCGGAGAGCGTGCCGTCGGCGACCATGTCGTCGATCTGCTTCGGCGTGATGCCCGTCAGCAGGTTGCCCTGCTCGTCGAGCACGCCCGGCGTGTTGGTGAGCAGCACCAGCTTCTCGGCCTTCAGCACCTCGGCGATCTTGCCGGCGACGACGTCGGCGTTGATGTTGTAGGTCTCGCCCTCGGCGCCGACGCCGATCGGCGCGATGACGGGAATGAAGGCGCCGGTGTCGAGCAGGCTGATCAGCGAAGGGTCGATGGCGACGATGTCGCCGACCTGGCCGATGTCGATCATGTCTTCGGGATTGTCCTTCTTCGGCATCAAGAGCTTCTTGGCGCGGATGAAAGAGCCGTCCTTGCCGGTGAGGCCCACGGCCTTGCCGCCCGCCTGGTTGATGAGGTTAACGACATCCTTGTTGACCTGGCCGCCGAGCACCATCTCGACGACTTCCATGGTCTCGGCGTCGGTGACGCGCATGCCCTGGACGAACTCGCCCTTCTTGCCGACGCGCGCAAGCAGGCTCTCGATCTGCGGGCCGCCGCCGTGCACGACGACGACGTTCATGCCGACGAGCTTCAGCAGCACGACGTCATGGGCGAAGCATTGCTTGAGATGCTCGTCCGTCATGGCGTTTCCGCCGTACTTGACGACGATGGTCTTGCCGTGGAAGCGCTTGATGTAGGGCAGGGCCTCGGCGAGGATGCTGGCCTTGTCTTGCGGCGCGATGTGTTCGCTCATGGTCGGGAACGCGGTGAAGTCCGGAAAGCCCGTATTCTAGCCGCGCAGGCCGAGCATCAGGATGGCGTCGCGGTTGGTCCAGGAGAAACAGGCTGCTGCCGCTTCGCGCCACGGCAGCCAGCGGCTCGCGAGGTGCTCTTCGGGGGCGATGCGCACGGCGCACGCCGGCGGCACGCAGAGGCTGAAGACGTGCTCGGTGTTGTGCGTGACGCCCTCGCCGTAGCGATGGCGCCATTCGGCGAAGATCTCGAAAATGTTGGAGAGGTGCCAGTCGACGAGCTCACCCGGCGTTGCCAGGATGCCCGTCTCCTCGGCGAGCTCGCGCACGGCGGTCTCGACGAGGCTCTCGTCGCCTTCCTGGCTGCCGGTCACCGATTGCCAGAATCCCGGATGCGAGGCGCGCTCGAGCAGCAGGACGTCGAGCGCCGGCGTGTGCACGACGACGAGGACCGAGACCGGCCGCTTCACGGAATGTCGGGCAGCCAGTTGATGCCGTCGGCTTGCATCTCGACGAAGCACCAGAGGGGGACGCCTTGCTCGCGCCACTCGTCGGCCGCGTTTTCGAAGGTCTGCAGCGTCACGACGAAGTCGGATTCGGCGAGGCCGTGGATGTGGTCGCAATGCTCGAGCAGGATGAAGTAGCCGTCGGCCGGGCGCCAGGCCATGTCGGCGAGGCAATCGGCAAGGGCGTCGAAGTTGTGGCCGAACCAGTCGGGAAAGGACATCGCCGCGGCGATCGTGTCGAGCATCTCCGCCTTGGTCTTCGCGTTGGCGAGGTCGATGCGGAACACCGCGAAGCCGATGCCTTCGGCGGCCTCCACGAGCGGCTCCGGGGCCACCTGCGGCATGTGGTAGACGCCCGCCGTCGCGGTGTCGGAGAGGACGGCCTGGTAATGGTCGAGTTCGCTCATTCGCGGATGCGCCGGAAAGTTCGGTAGTGGTCGCCAGTGTAGTAGTACTCGCGCGAAGCGCCCGCGATGATGCGCCGCGCGCCGCGATCCCGCGCGCCGGGCGTCGGAACGGTGTATTCGCGGTAGTAGCCGCGCGGCCTCTCCGGCAGGCGATGTTCGCGGTTGGCGAACACCACGCCGTCGCGGCGGTAGAGGAAAGGACCGCCGGAAGCGATCAGCCGCAGCGTGTCGCGCGCTTCGGGCGGCAGGTCGCCCGCTGGAATGTCGGACGCCGCGAGTGCCGCTCCCGCGATGGCAACCAGCAGCAGGAGCAGGACGCGCAGCGATTTCATCTCAGCTCTTGCCGACGTCGACCTGAGTTTCGAGCTTCTTGTGCAGGCGGATGTGCAGCTCGCGCAACTGCTTCTCGTCGACGCTGGACGGCGCGTCGGTCAGCAGGCATTGCGCGCGCTGGGTCTTCGGGAAGGCGATGACGTCGCGGATCGATTCGGCGCCCGTCATCATCGTGACGATGCGGTCGAGGCCGAAGGCGAGGCCGCCGTGCGGGGGCGCGCCGTACTTCAGCGCATCGAGCAGGAAGCCGAACTTGACGCGCTGCTCGTCCTCGCCGATGCCGAGGGCTTCGAACACCTTGGCCTGGACGTCGGCCTTGTGGATACGCACCGAGCCGCCGCCGATCTCCCAGCCGTTCAACGCCAGGTCGTAGGCCTTGGCGAGGCACTGGCCCGGATCGGTCTTGAGGAACTCATCGTGGCCGTCCTTCGGGCTGGTGAAGGGGTGGTGGCAGGCGTTCCAGCGATGCTCCTCGTCGTCGAACTCGAACATCGGGAAGTCGACGACCCAGACGGGCGCCCAGGCGCGGCCGTCGACGTAGTTCTTCTCGTGGCCGATCTTGATGCGCAGCGCGCCGAGCGCGTCGTTCACCACCTTGGTCTTGTCGGCGCCGAAGAAGATCAGATCGCCCGATTGCGCGCCGGTGCGCTCCATGATGGTCTTCAGCGCCTGCTCATGCAGGTTCTTGACGATCGGCGACTGCAGGCCTTCCTCGTTGAGCTTGGAGGCGTCGTTGACCTTGATGTAGGCCAGGCCCTTGGCGCCGTAGATCTTGACGAATTCGGTGTAGCCGTCGATCTCGCCGCGCGTCAGCGACGCGCCGCCGGGGATGCGCAGCGCCGCGACGCGGCCGCCGGAAGTCGCGGGGCCGGAGAAGACCTTGAAGGCGACGTCCTGCAC
>DAIDAU010000427.1 GCA_027310465.1 Rhodocyclaceae bacterium | reverse complement strand
GTCGACGACGATCAGCTTCGCCTTGTTGTGCTTCTTCGCCTCGATCACCCACTTGAAGCCGCAAGGGTGCGCCTCGGCGGCATTGCCGCCCATGATCAGCACGATGTCGGCATTCTTGATGTCGACCCAGTGGTTGGTCATCGCGCCGCGGCCGAACGTCGGGGCCAGACTGGCCACCGTGGGGCCGTGTCAGACGCGCGCCTGGTTGTCGAAGCCGACGATGCCGAGGGTGCGGACGACCTTGTGGGTGATGTAGCCGGTCTCGTTGCTGGAGGCCGAGGCCGCGAGGAAGGCGGTGGTGGTCCAGCGGTTGACCGTGTCGCCGTCGGCATTCTTCGCCACGAAGTTGGCGTCGCGGTCGGCCTTCACCAGCTTGGCGATGCGGTCGAAGGCCTGGTCCCAGGAGATGCGCTTCCACTCCTTGGCGCCGGGCTCGCGCACTTCCGGGTGCGTCAGGCGGTGGGGGCTGTTGACGTAGTCCAGCAGGGCGGCGCCTTTCGGGCACAGGGTGCCGCGGTTGACCGGATGATCCGGGTCGCCCTCGATGTGGAAGATCTTGGCCTGCGCGTTCTTCGCCTTGTCGCCCATCGAGTACATCAGCAGGCCGCAGGACACCGAGCAATAGGTGCAGGTATTGCGCGTCTCGGTGGCGCGGGCCAGCTTGAATTCGCGCACCTGGGACAGGGCTTCGCCGGTCGAGAAGCCCATCGCCGCGATGGTCGATCCCGACAGGCCGGCGCCGCACACCCTGAAGAACTGCCGTCGCGTCACTTGCATCTTGACGTCTCCTCTCGTTGTTCTTGCGCCATCACGTGAGGCGAATGTAGGCATCGCGCGTGGCGGCGTCTATACCGAATCCCATGCAATCCGGTTACCGGCTTGGCGGTAATCGATCGTGCGGCGCAGCAGACGCTCGTATTGCGCGGCGCTTCCCGCTGTGGCCTAATCGCCAGGCGATTGGCATAAATCGGCGCGGGCCGGACGATATCGAAGGGGAAGGCGCATGAGGCGATTGTTTGTCTGCTGCGACGGCACGTGGAATGCACCCGAGGACCGCAGGGACGGCGTGCCGGTGCCGACCAACGTCCTGAAGCTCTACAACAGCGTCGCGCCGCGCGACGAGCGCGATCCCCGAGCGCCGATTCCCCAATTGCGCTACTACCATCCCGGCGTCGGCACCGGCGAAGGCGTGCTGCGCCGCATCCTCGACGGCATCACCGGCACCGGCCTGTCCGAGAACGTCCGCAGCGCCTACAAGTGGCTCGCCGACCATTACCAGCCGGGCGACGAGATCTACCTGGTCGGATTCAGCCGCGGGGCCTTCACGGTGCGCAGCCTGGCCGGCATGATCCGCTGCTGCGGCTTGCCGCCGGAGCCCTCGTGGCCGGCGGTCGACGAGGCCTTCCGCGTCTATCGGCTGCCGAAGGGGCGCGCGCGCAGCGAAGCGCGGCGCGCCACGTTCCGCGAGGCGCACCCGTCCGACCCGAATCTCAAGATCCATTTCCTCGGCGTCTGGGACACCGTGGGCGCGCTGGGCATTCCGCACCGGCTCGACTGGCTGTTCGGCTGGCTCGCCGCCGGCCATCGCAGCAACCGCTTCCACGACACGGCGCTGTGCGATCGGGTGACGCACGCCGTGCATGCGCCCGCCGCCGACGAGATGCGCAGCAGCTTCACGCCCACGCTGTGGACCAGCGATCCCTTGCCGCACCAGACCCTCAAGCAGGTCTGGTTTCCCGGCGTGCATCGCGACGTCGGCGGCGGCTACAAGGAAACCGCGCTGTCCGACGCCACGCTGCAATGGATGATGGGCGAAGCCGCGGGCGTCGGCGCTGCCTTCGATGCAGCGATGGCCGCGCAGCTTCGCCCCGATTGCCGCGGCGTGCTGCACGATTCGCTGAGCGGCCTGATGAAGTTCGTCGGTTCGCAGCCGCGTTCGCTGCCCTGCCTCGACGGCGCCGGCACCGCGCCGCGGTACGGCCAGGCGGTCGCCGACGCGATCCGCGACCGGCGCGCCGGACCGCCGATCAGCCAGGCGCCCTATCGCCCGACGCTGGCGCTCCTGCCGGGGCAGAGCGTCGAGGTGCGCGTCTATGCGCGCGACTACTGGAACGAGACCGGCGTGTACCTGGAGGCCGGCCGCCAGTACGCCTTCGCGGTCGTCGATGCGCGGCAGACCTGGCTGGACTGGACCCGCCAGGCCGACGCCAACGGCTACCGCGGCAATCTCCTGCAGCGGCTCGCCGCACGGCTCAAGCGCGTGCCCGAGGCGAACTGGTTCTGCCTCTGCGGCGCCGTCGCCGACGCCCTGATGCCCAGCGTGGCCGGCGATCCGCCGCCGATCACGCAATTCGCCATCGGCATCGGCAGAACGCATGCGTGCCGCCAGGGCGGCTACCTCTACCTCTTCGCCAACGACGTGCCAGGTTTCTACTTCAACAACCGCGGCAGCCTGCTGGTC
>DAIDAU010000418.1 GCA_027310465.1 Rhodocyclaceae bacterium | reverse complement strand
CCAGGGCGCCGAGGACGCCGTGCAGCGGATTGCGCTCGAGCGGCGCGAGCGGCGCGTCCTTGGCGAAGACATGCAGCAGCTTGCGGTCGCGCTCGTCGAAGACGGCCACCGCGGCGAAGCGCGACGGGATGATCTCGCAGGCGGCGCCGAAGAAGATCTCGACGATGCGGCCGGGATCGCGCTCCGCCGCCGTCTCGGTACTCACCTCGATCAGCACGGTGAGGCGGAATAGCAGGCGCCGCAAGTCGGCGATGTCGGAGGCGAACTCTTCCGACAGCATCTCCGCCAGCTCGCGCTCGAGCACGCTGTCGACGTTGCGCACGACGACGCTGTCGAAGCTGCGCTTGGTGACCTGCAGGCGCGTGATGTACTTGGCGAGGCTGTAGTCCGCGGGCAGCGGCTCGGGGCCAGCGGTGTCCTCCTGCAGGGGCGGCGCGGCGGCAGGCGCCTGCGGGATGCCGAGCAGGCGGTTGATCGTCGCGACCAGTTCCGCCGGGTCGCACGGCTTCATCAGCACGGCATCGACGCCGCAGTTCTGCGCCATCTCCTTCGCCGTCCCGGCGCTGTAGGTCGCCGTGTAGAACACCAGCCGCGGCTGCGGGCCTTCGCGGTCGCCGCGCAGTTGCAGCGCGAACTGGTAGCCGTCCATCGTCGGCATCAGGATGTCGGTGATGACCAGATCGGGCCGGATGCGCCGCACCGCCTCCAGCGCCTCGACGCCGTTGGCGGCCTCGTGCACCTCGTGCCCGTAGTAGCCCAGCAGGGTCGTCAGATACTGGCGATTGGTCGGCCGGTCGTCAACGACGATGATCTTCGCCATAGGGCTTTCCTCGCTTTTCGGCGGGCAGGCAGGCTTCGATTTCGGCCAGCAGCACGCGCGGCTCGATCGGCCGGCGCAGCGACCGGGTGGCGCCGAGCGACGCCGCGAGCTGCTGGTTCGGCTCGTCCTCGTAGGACGCCGTCAGGAAGACGAAGGGGATGTCCGCGAGCTCGGGATTGCCCTTGACCTCGCGCAGCATCTCGATGCCGTTCTCCTGAGGCATGTGCATGTCCGAGACGACCAGGTCGAAGGCCATGCGATGGACCAGCTGCCGCCCCTCCTCGACGCTTTTCGCCAGGCTGACGTCGTAGCCGAAAGGCTCGAGCAGGTCGCGGATCAGCTCGCGGTTGACCGGCGAGTCGTCGACCACCAGGATGCGCGCCCGGCGCAGCGCCGGCTTGGGCGCATCGGCGGCCGCCTGCACCGCCTCGCGCACCGGCCGCGCGCGGCGCTGTGCGGGCAGATGGTTCTCCACCTGCCCGACGAAGCGCTCCGGCTCGATCGGCTTGCTGACGTAGTCGTCGAAGCCGGCCTGCAGCAGCTTTTCGCGGTCGCCCACCATCGCCAGCGCGGTCACGGCGATGACCGGGATGCCCTGCGTCGCCGGCGACGCCTTCAGCGCGCGCACCACGTCGTAGCCGTCGAGCCGGGGCAGATACACGTCGCAGACGATCAGGTCGGGCAGTTCGCGCAGCGCCGCCGCCAGGCCCTGCTCGCCGTCAGCCGCGGCGATCGTCGCATAGCCGAAGGCCTGCAGCAGGAAGACCATCATCTCCATGCTGGCCGGGTGGTCTTCGATGATCAGGATGCGCGTCGCCATCATGGCCTCAGCGGCGATCGGAGTCACGCGCCCGCCTCCGTAGCCGCGGCGCCCACCGCCTCGCCGGCCTGTCCCAGGCTCAGCGTGAAGGTGCTGCCTTCGCCTTCGCGGCTCGCCAGGCGCAACTCGCCGTGCAGCAGCAGCGCGAGCTTCTGGCTCAGGTAGAGGCCGAGGCCGGTGCCTTCGTGGCGGCGCGTGGTGGTGTCGTCCATCTGCGAGAACGCCTGGAACAGCTTGGCGCGATCCGCGTCGCGGATGCCGGGGCCGGTGTCGCTCACGCTCAACTCCATGCGACGGCCGTCGCGCACCAGCCGCACGACGATCTCGCCGCGCTCGGTGAACTTGATCGCGTTGTTCACCAGGTTGATCAGGATCTGGCTGATGGCGCGGCGGTCGGTGTCGACCACCATCCCGGCCGGCGCCTCGATGCGGAAGACCAGGCCCTTCTGCTCGGCGAGCGGGCGCAGCGTCTCCGCCACCTGGTTCACCACCTCGCCGCAGTCGACTGGCTCGAAGGTGAGCTGCAGCTTGCCCGACTCGATCTTGGCGACGTCGAGCAGGTCGTTGATCAGCGACAGCAGGTGCTTGGCGCTCGACTGGATGGTCTTCAGGTGCTTCTCCTGCGTGGCCGACAGCGGCCCGGCCAGCTGCATCAGCAGCATGCCGGTGAAGCCGATGATGGCGTTGAGCGGGGTGCGCAGCTCGTGCGACATGCTGGCGAGGAAGCGGTCCTTGGCCCGGCTCGCGTTCTCCAGCTCGATGTTCTTCTCGTGCAGTGCCTGTTCGATGCGCTTGCGTTCGCTGATGTCGCGCACCGCGCTCATGATGAGCGTGCCTTCCTCGGTGACGAGCGGGCTCAGGCTGATCTCGACCGGGAACTCCGTGCCGTCCCGGCGCAGCGCGAACAACTCCATGCCGGCGCCCATCGGCCGGGTGCGCGGGCGCTCGGCGTAGGAATTGCGGTAGCCGACGTGCCCGCGGCGGAAGCGCCCAGGCAGCAGCACCTCGATCGGCTGGCCGTGCAGCTCGCCCGGCGGATAGCCGAACAGCTTCTCGGCCTGGCTGGTCGCCATGACGATGCGGCCGGTGGAATTCGTCATCACGATGCCGTCGGGCAGCGACTCCAGCAGGTCGCGGAACTTCGCCTCGAGCAGCTTGGCCTCGCGCCGGACCTTCTGGCCGGTCACGTCCTTCTGGGTCAGCAGGACGTAGTCGTCGCCGATCGCCCTGACGGACACGGCGACGTAGATCATCGGGCCGTCCTTGGTGCAGCGCACCGCCTCGTAGTCGGTCCGGCCGACGGCGAGCGCATGCGCGAAGACCTCGTCCTCCGCCTTGAACCACGTCGGCACCACCATGTCGCGGAAGCGGCGTCCGACCGCTTCCTCGGCCGAGTAGCCGAAGAGCTTTTCCGCCCCGGGGTTCCAGTAGAGGACCGTTCCCTCGCGGGACGTCACCACTGCACCGTCGGGGGTTTCGTTGAGGACGAATTTCTCGAAGTCGGGCACGCCGGAACCTCCCGTCTGACGGCGGGAACCGCTACGGCCCGCCGGCTCGCTGCGGCGCCTTCGAAGCGCCCGAGGCGCGGGAATGGCCACAACGTGGAACTGCTTACGTCGTGTGACTGGTGCGTGCGTGCGAAGTTTCGCCGCGCGGCCGGCGGCCCGCGGCGAACGACGAGAGGAGAAGCCGCCTAGACGACGACGGTTTGCGGCTGGTTCGGCTGGCGCGCTTCGATGCGGCCGATGCGGAAGACGGTTTCGCCGGCGGCGGCGAGATGCGCCATGGCGCGCTCGGCGTCCGCAGCCGCGACGATGACCGCCATGCCGATGCCGCAGTTGAAGACGCGGTGCATTTCCGCGTCGGCGACGTTGCCTTCCCGCTGCAGCCACTGGAACAGCGGCGGCAGCATCCAGGACTTGCGCTCGACGACGGCGGCGACGTTCTCGGGCAGCACGCGCGGAATGTTCTCGGTGAGGCCGCCGCCGGTGATGTGCGCCATGCCCTTGACCGGCAGCGCCTGCATCAGCGACAGCAGCGGCTTGACGTAGATGCGCGTCGGCGCCAGCACCGCATGCGAGAACGGCTGGCCGTGGAAGTCCGCGTTCATGTCGGGCTTGGCGCGCTCGATGATCTTGCGGATCAGCGAGTAGCCGTTGGAGTGCGCGCCGCTGGAAGCGAGGCCGAGCACGGCGTCGCCCGGCACGATCGTCGCGCCGGTGATGATCTGCGATTTCTCCACCGCGCCGACCGCGAAGCCGGCGAGGTCGTATTCGCCTTCGGGATACATGCCCGGCATCTCGGCGGTCTCGCCGCCGATCAGCGCGCAGCCGGCGAGCTCGCAGCCCCTGGCGATGCCCGCGACCACCGCCGCGCCGGTGTCCACGTCGAGCTTGCCGCAGGCGAAGTAGTCGAGGAAGAACAGCGGCTCCGCGCCCTGCACCAGGATGTCGTTGACGCTCATGGCGACGAGGTCCTGGCCCACCGTGTCGTGCTTGTTCAACTGGAACGCGAGCTTGAGCTTGGTGCCGACGCCGTCCGTGCCGGAAACCAGCACCGGCTCCTTGTACTTCTTCGAGATCTCGAACAGCGCGCCGAAGCCGCCGATGCCGCCGAGCACCTCGGGGCGCAGGGTGCGCTTGGCGAACGGCTTGATGCGTTCGACCAGCTCGTCGCCCGCGTCGATGTCGACGCCGGCGTCGCGATATGTCAGGTTGGTGGATGAGGACACGGCAGGGAATGGTAAAGTTGCGCCTTCTCGGCAGACGCCGGATTTTACCGGAAATGATCCACCAAGACCGCCTGCACGCGGCGCTCTGGATCGGCGCGGGCCTGCTGCTGCTCTGGCTGCTGGCGCACTTGGGGCCGATTCTCGCGCCGTTCTTCCTCGCCGCCATCCTCGCCTACATCTGCAATCCGCTGGTGGATCGCTGGCAGCGGCTCGGCCTGCCGCGCGTCGTCGGCGTGCTGGCCATGCTGCTGCTGGTCGGCGCCGTCCTCGCCGCGCTGGTGCTGATCCTCGTGCCGCTGCTGATCGACGAGGCGCGCATCGCCGCCGAAAACCTGCCGCAGGCCTCCGCGGCGATCAACGAGAAGCTGGTGCCGTGGCTGTACCAGCACTACGGCGTGCGCATCCGCCTCGACGCCGCCTTCCTGCAGCGCGTGCTGGCGTCGAGCCCCGACGGCTGGACCTCGCTGTTCGACAAGCTGTTCCAGTCGCTCAAGATCGGCGGCATGGCGCTGATCGGCATCGCCGCGACCGTCCTGCTCACGCCCGTCGCGATGTTCTACCTGCTGGTCGACTGGCATCCGATCCTGCGGCGGATCGAGAACGCCATCCCGCGCGCCTGGCATGCCAAGGCCACGCGCATGCTCGCCGACATCGACGCCGTGCTGTCGCAGTTCCTGCGCGGCCAGCTGCTCGTCATGGCGATCCTCGCCGTCTATTACAGCGCCGCGCTGCTGCTGATCGGACTGCCGTCCGCGATCTCCGTCGGCATGCTGACGGGCCTGCTGATCTTCGTGCCCTACGTCGGCTTCGCCACCGGCCTGATCATGGCTCTGATCGTCGCGGCGCTGCAGTTCCAGGGATTCGCGCCGGTCATCGCCGTGCTCGTGGTCTACGGCATCGGGCAGTTCCTCGAGGGCTTCTTCCTCACGCCCTATCTCGTCGGCGAGCGCATCGGCCTGCATCCGCTGGCCGTCATCTTCGCGCTGCTGGCCTTCGGCCAGCTGTTCGGCTTCGTCGGCGGGCTGATCGCGCTGCCGGCGTCGGCGGCGCTGCTCGTGGGCCTGCGCGAACTGCGCAGCCTCTATCTCGCCAGCCGCTTCTACCAGGGCCGGGACGCGCCGTGAGCCAGCTCCTGCTCGATCTCAAGCCGGAGCAGATCCCGACGCTCGACAACTTCGTCGCCGGCATCAATGCCGAACTCGTCGACCGGCTGCGCGCGCTCGCCGATCCCGACAACTTCGACGCGATTTATCTGTGGGGCGCCGCCGGCAGCGGCCGCTCGCACCTGCTGGGCGCCGCGGCGCGCGCGGCGGCGGCACGGCGGCCAACGCGCTCCATCGAAGCCGGCGCGGCCGGCGGCGACATGAACGTGCCGCCCGGCGGCCTGCTGGTCGTCGACGACGTCGACCGCCTCGACGCCGATGCGCAGGTCGCCCTGTTCCGCGCCTTCAACGCGGCGCGGCTGGTGGGCCACGCGGTGCTGCTGGCGGGACCGCTGCCGCCGCTGCAGCTCGCCTTGCGCGAGGACCTGCGCACGCGCGTCGGCCAGTCGCTGATCTACGAGGTGAAGCCGCTCTCCGACGAGGAGAAGTCGGCGGCGCTGGCGCGCCATGCGCTGCTGCGCGGCATGAAAGTCGACGCCAGCCTGGTCAATTACCTGCTGCGCCACGGCCGCCGCGACCTGCCGTCGCTGATGGCCGTGCTCGACGCGCTCGACCGCGCCACCCTCGAGCAGCAGCGGCCGGCGACGCTGCCGCTGCTCAAGGAAGTCATGGAATTCCAATTCGAACCCAATGCCGAGGAAGAATGAAGCTCGTACTCTTTGACCTAGACAACACGCTGCTCGCCGGCGACTCCGACTTCGAGTGGGCGCAGTTCCTCATCTCGAAAGGCGTGCTCGACCGCGAGGTGCACGAAGCCCGCAACCTCGAGTTCTACGAGCAGTACAAGGCCGGCACGCTCGACATCCACGCCTTCCTCGACTTCCAGCTGGCACCGCTGTCGCGCCACGCGCGCGAGGAGCTCGACGCCTGGCGCGAGGAGTTCGTCGCCACGCGCATCCGCCCGCTCATCGGCGCTCCCGCGCGCGCCCTGGTGCAGCGCCATCTCGACGACGACGCGCTGGTCGCCATCGTCACCGCCACCAACAGCTTCGTCACCGGCCCGATCGCGCGCGAGTTCGGCATCGCGCACCTGATCGCCACCGTGCCGGCGTGGAACGGCGAGAAGTTCACCGGCAAGGCGCGCGGCACGCCCGCCTTCAAGGACGGCAAGATCGCGCGCGTCGAGGCCTGGCTCGAGTCGCTGGGTTGGTGGTGGGGCTCGTTCCAGGACAGCTGGTTCTACAGCGACTCGCACAACGACCTGCCGCTGATGAAGAAGGTCGCCAACGCCGTCGCGGTCGATCCCGACGAGACGTTGCGCAGACATGCGCTGGAGTCGGGCTGGCGGGTGATCAGCCTGCGCTGAGCCGGTATTCGGGGGACCGCCCCTGCTAGAATTCCGCTCGCATGACAAGCGCACATCGGAGCGGAACGCCACCCATGAAGACCACGCGCAAGACCAAGGACGTCCTGTACGGACAGGCCGCCCGCATCGGAAAGGCCGTATCGAGTCCCAAGCGGCTGGAGATCATCGACCTGCTCTGCCAGGGCGAGAAGTCCGTGGAAGCGCTGGCCGAGGAAGCGGCGGTCAGCATGAAGCTCGCGAGCGCCCATCTGCGCGCCTTGCGCCTGGCCAACCTGGTGGCGACGGCGCGGCGCGGCAAGCACATCTACTACCGGCTGGTCGATCCGAGCGTCGCCGGGTTCTGGGTGGCGATCCACTCGCTCGCCGAGAACCGGCTGGTCGAGGTGCAGGCGACGCTGAAGAACCCGACGGCCGAGCCGCAGCACCAACTGCCGTACGATCGCGACACGCTGCTGCATCTGGCTAAGCGCGGCGACGTGGTCGTGCTGGATGTCCGGCCGGTCGAGGAATATCTCGCCGCGCACTTCCCGTTCGCGCGCTCGATCCCCCTGGCCGAACTGCATCGGCGCCTCGACGAACTGCCCAAGAACAAGCAGATCGTCACTTATTGTCGCGGACCGTACTGCCTGATGGCCCAGGACGCCGTGCGCCAGTTGCGCAGGGAAGGCTATGACGCCGTGCGGGTCGCGGACGGCGTGGCCGAATGGGGCCTGACGCCGGGCGCCTGACCCCGTCCCACGTCCAGGCGGCAGCAGACGGCCCCGGCTTCGCGCCCTTATGCCGACAGTCGCATAATTGATAGACTGTTGCGTTCCCGGCGATACAATACGAACCGGCTCTACTGCTCGGTAGCAGCCGATCATCCCCTCCCTCGGGCCGCTCCCTCAGCGCGTCCCGAGGTTTTTTTTGGCCCGGCCGCCGCGCTGCGGGGAAGCGTCCCGCGCCGCGGAGCGGCGCTCGGCTCCAACGTGCGATAGATCGTCGATTCCGGCTCGGCGGGAGCGGCCATGCGCGGCGGCGCCGCCACCGCAAAGAAAAGGCGCCGGACGCCCTGCTCGGGCAGTCCGGCGCCGTTCGTGCGCCGATCGCGCGACGCGGGCTGCCTTAGCGGGCGTCTTCCTTGCCGCCCACCGTGAGCGCGAGCGCGCGGCGGATCGCTTCGGGCGACTTCATGATGTTCATGAAGCTGTTGGCGCCCATCATCGACAGGTCCGGGAAGCTTTCGGCGATGCGGAAGCGCGCATACAGCGCGTAGACCTTGTTGTCCGAGACGAGGATGTCGTAGGGCAGGTGCGCCGTCGACTTGACGTCCTTGAAGTCGATCTCGCTCATGATGTACTTGTCGTCCATGAACTTGGTGTCGCCCTCGCCCTTCATGGAGACGCCGAACAGCGTCTCCTTCTTGCCGGCGACATCGACGCGGTAGACCTTGCCGACACCGTATTTCGCCGTCGCCAGGCCGCTTTCCACCGCCTTCACCGCCTCATCGTGGCTGCCGTACGTGGCGAGCTCGTTGGGTTCGGTGAAGTACTCCATGCCGAAGGTGTAGTGGTACTTGCGCAGCTTGTCGGCGCTCAGGCCGTTGGCGCCGAACTCCTCGACCCGGCCGAGCGCGGCCTGCAGCCGCGCCGCGACGTCCTTGAGATCCGCCGACATGCGGTAGGCGTTCGCCATGTAGATCGGGTTGGTGTACGACACCTGGACCTCGTCCTTCACCTTGGTCACGGCGACGCGCTGCGCCGCACCGAAACCGCCGTGATCCGATTTCGCTGCGGCCGCGCGCAGGCTGTCGTCGGTCACCGCGATGACGGTGGCGTTCGCATACGGCGAATAGCTGCCGAGCACCGCGAAGCCGTGGGACGCCAGGGCAGCCTTGGCGGCCTCCACCTTCTGCGCCAGGTCGCCCGGGCCCTTCGACGCGAGCACGAAAGGCTTGAGCAGCGCGTCGTCCGCCTGGGCGACGTGCATGGATAGCGCGACGACCAATGCGGCCAGCAGTTTCCAGATTTTGGGCATGTCTCTCTCCTTATTCAGCAACGAGCTGATGGTTTTGGGGGAACGAATGAAAAAGGCCGAAAGCGGATGCCTTCGGCCTTTCGGAACTACAGGATGCCGGATCGGCCGTTAGAACTTGATGCCATAGGCGATGCCGAGGGAATCTTCGTACATGCGGATGTTGGCTTCGCCACCGCCGAAGCCGCCTGGAGGCGCGCCGGGGGGAATGGAGCCCGAACCATTAACCGTCTTCTTGAAGGCGTGCATGTAGGCGACCGTCAGCTCGTTCTTGTTCGCCAGCGTCCAAGTAGCACCCAAGGTCCCGGTGTTCTCCACCACGCCCGGCGCCAGGATGTTGAAGAGGGTCTCGCTCGTCGGAATCGGTTGGCGGCCGAAGCCGTAGCCGGCACGCAAGGTCAGATCCTTGGAGTACTCATAGCTGGCGCCCAGCTTGTAGACGGTCATGTTGCGCCAGCCGAAGCCGGGACCGTTGCTCGTGCCGAAAGCATTACCAGTCGCCAGATTAGCCAGCGGATCGGCGATGGCCTTGACCTTGCCGTAGTTGATCTGCCTGATGTCGGCGGCGATGGTCAACGCCGGCGTCGCCTTCACGGCGATGCCGACGCCGTAGTTCTCGGGAATGTCGAAGCTTCCGCCACCCGCGAACAAGCCGCTGTAGCTGCTGAACGTGCCTTTGATCTTCGAGGCGTAGGTAGCCCCGAGCGTAACGCTGTCGGAGACCTGTCCGGTCCAGCCGATACGCACACCCCAGCCGTTGGTCTTGTCCGTGCCCTTGTTGGTCATGTTGTTCGGATTCGCCGAGTACAAGGCGTTTGCGAAGGGTTCCAAGCCCGTCGCGCTGAAGCGCTGATAGCCGTAGACCAACGAGACGCCGACCGCATTCGTCTTGTTGAGCTTCATTGCGAAGGTCGGTGCGATGAACAGCTGTTCGAGATTGACGCCGCCCGGATTCGTGGCGCCGAACGCGCCGAACGGGTTCGTGTTGTACTTGGTGTTCATGCCGCCGTTGCCATAGACGCTGACCCCGACCGCCATGTCCCAACCCAGCATCTTGTTGTAGCCGAACTCGGGAATGAGGAAGTCCCGCTTGCCGTTGCCATCGTAGCTACCGTTCAAGCCAGCACCGTTCCCGGTAATCTCCGCGTCGCGCACCGGACGGAAATAGTCGAGACCCAAGTCCAGACGGTCGCCGATCATCACCATGCCGGCCGGGTTGGTGGCGGCCGCCAGCGCGTCCTGCGGCAGGGCGATGCCGACGCCTGCCATGCCCTTGGACTTCATGCCGTAGCCATGGGAAAAATATCCGTCCGTGGCGAATGCCGACGCGGACAGCCCCAGCGCGCCGATCAGAATCGCGATCTTCGTTGCTTTCATCTTGTTGCCTCCTCCCTGTCAGGGAATGGTTGTGAATATCCCGCGTGATCGACCTTGCTGCGCCTGCGGCTGAAAGTCGTCGACGGCGAAATGCATTCGCTGTTCAAACGGCCGTCACTCTAACGAACTTTAGTAGGTATCAAAAATGGTTTGTATCTATCCGCTAATAACCACGTCAAATATCATAGATTGCTAATCGACCCAAGAGCCAGCCGTGGCGCGGCGCCGCGTCAAGCCCATGACGAAAGGCCCTGATGGAGTTGACGAATAGGTAGCGCCGAGTTTCGCGGCACATGGCATTGCCATCGCCGGAATGCCGGTGCAAACTCGTCGTCGTCGAAGTTGCAATCCACGGTGCCCAGCAGCTCGCACCTCTCAGGGGAGCGTATGAATGCGAATCCGCGTCTGACCGACGCTATCGCCGGCCAGGTCGAAGATTGGCTCGAACGCCTGCCGTCGCATCCGTCGGAAATCACCGCCCAGGCCGCGGCGCTGCTTCGCGAAATGCTGCGCGAATTGGCGCACCGGGACGCCCGCTATCGCGAGCAGGAATCGATCGGCCATGAAATCGAACGCATCCTGGCTGGCTTTTCGGCGCTCTACGACCTCTCGCCCGTCGCCTATCTCACCGTCCGCCACGACGGGGGCATCGCGCGCGCCAACCTCGCCGCCGCCAAGCTGCTCGGCTTCCAGCGCGCCCACCTGCGGCACCTCAAGCTGGAAACATTCATGTGCGAGGCTTCGCGCCCGATCTTCCGGGCCTTCATCGAACAGGTCTTCGCCAGCCGCGTCGAGCAGTCCTGCGAAGTCGATGTCGAGGCGGCCGAGCCCCATCCGCAGCGCCGCCTGCAAGTCATCGCCGTCGAAGACGAGATGGACCGTACCTGCAACCTGGTGCTGATCGACGTCACGCAGCGCGTCACGGCCGAACTCAAGCTCAAGGAGCTGTCGAGCATCGTCGAGCACTCCGCCGATCCGATTTCCCTGGCGGCGCCGGACGGCGCGATCCGCTACGTCAATCCGGCGTTCGAGCGCCTGTGCGGCTACGCGGCTGCGGAACTGGTGGGCCGCAACTTTTCGGTGCTCGGCTCGGGCAAGCAGGACCGCGCGTTCTACGAGCGCCTCTGGACGACCATCCGCAGCGGCGCTCCCTTCCAGGGCCACATGGTGAACCGACGCAAGGACGGTTCCCTGTTCCACATCTTCAAGACCATCACGCCGATCGTCGACGCCGACGGCGCCGTGGTCAGCTACACCAGCGTCGACAAGGATTTCGACGCCGAGATGCTGGCGCGCGAAAAGATCGAGCGCCTCGCGCTGCACGATCCCCTGACGGGCCTGGCCAACCGGGCGCTGTTCGCCGACCGCATCGAGCAGGCGATCGCCCGCGCCGTGCGCGAACGCACGAAGTTCGCGCTGTTCTACGTCGACCTCGACGATTTCAAGCCGATCAACGACCGCTTCGGACATGCCGGCGGCGACCGCGTGCTGCAGGAAGTCGCCGTGCGGCTCGAGACGTCGCGGCGCGAAACCGACACGGTGGCGCGCCTCGGCGGCGACGAGTTCGCGATCCTGCTCCAGGACGTCTCCTCCGCGGCGCACGCCATGCACGTCGCCCGCGACGTCATCGCGGCGCTGAACCGTCCCGTCGATCTCGGCGGGGCCGAGGGGCGCATCGGCGCCAGCATCGGCATCAGCCTGTTTCCCGATCACGGCGAGGATTCGATCGCCATCGCCCGCCATGCGGACGAAGCCATGTACCAGGCGAAGAATCTCGGCAAGAACCGCGCGGTCTGCTACGGCTGCACGTGCAGCGGCGCCTGCGCCGACGCCTGCCTTTGCGCCGCCGCGTAGGCGCTTCGCCCGCCGTTCCGGGCGCCTCGGCGGCGGTTCGCCATGCATCCCGCAAGGCCCTTCCGGACGGCGGCCGCAGCGCATAACTGCCGGCAGGTCAGGGACTTCCGGTATCATTGAGACCTTTCCGCCTTCACCATCCGCATGATCCGCAAGCTGCTGCGCCGCGTCTTCCGGCGCGACGCCCCGAGCCGGCACGAGCCGGCGACCATTCCGCACGCCCGCCACGGCATCGACCGCGCGCTCGTCTCCTTCAACGCCAAGCGCGTCTGCGAAACCCTCCAGGGAGCCGGCCACAAGGCCTATATCGTCGGCGGCGCCGTGCGCGACCTCATCGCCGGCATCGAGCCGAAGGATTTCGACGTCGCCACCGACGCCACGCCCGACCAGGTGCGGGCGCTGTTCCGCCGCTCCCGCATCATCGGCCGGCGCTTCCAGATCGTGCACGTCATGATGGGTCCGGAAACCATGGAGGTGTCGACCTTCCGCGCCGCGCACGACGAAAACACGCTGAAGGACGAGCACGGCCGCGTGCTGCGCGACAACATCTGGGGCAGCATGGAGGAGGACGCGGCGCGCCGCGACTTCACCGTCAACGCGCTCTACTACGATCCGGTCACCGAGCTCGTCTACGACTACCACCGCGGCGTCGACGATCTCAAGAACAAGACCATGCGCATGATCGGCGACCCGAAGAGCCGCTACCGCGAGGACCCGGTGCGCATGCTGCGCGCCGTGCGGCTGTCGGCCAAGCTCGGCCTCACGCTCGACCCCGCCGTGCGCGCGCCGATCAAGGAGCTGGCCGGCCTGATGGAGAACGTGCCGCCGGCGCGGCTGTTCGACGAGATGCTGAAGCTGCTGTTCTCCGGCCACGCCGTCGAATCGCTCCAGCGCCTGCGCGCCGAGGGCCTGCACCACGGCCTGCTGCCGCTGCTCGACGTCATCCTCGAGCAGCCGCTCGGCGAGAAGTTCGTCATGCTCTCGCTCGCCAGCACCGACGCGCGCGTGCGGGCCGACAAGCCGACCTCGCCGGGCTTCCTGTTCGCCACGCTGCTGTGGCACGAGGTGCTGGCGAACTGGGAGGAGCGCAAGAACGCCAAGGAGCTGCCGGTACCCGCGCTGTTCGCGGCGATGGACGAGGTGCTCGACCAGCAGGCCGAGAAGCTCGCCATCACGCGCCGCGTCGCCGGCGACATCAAGGACATCTGGCTGCTGCAGCCGCGCTTCGACAAGCGCGCCGGCAAGTCGCCGCTGCGCATGATCGAGCAGCCGCGCTTCCGCGCCGCCTACGATTTCCTGCTGCTGCGCGCCGAAAGCGGCGAAGTGCCGCAGGAACTGGCCGACTGGTGGACGAAGTTCATCGCCGGCGACCACGCCGGGCGCGAAGCGATGCTGCTGCCGGACAGCGGCAAGAAGCGGCGCCGCAGCCGCGGGCGCGGCCGCAAGGCGGCGGAAGGCGCCGCCGCGCCGGAGGCGGCGGATTGACGCTGGCGTACGTGGCGCTCGGCGCCAACCTCGACGATCCGCAGCTCACGGTCAAGGCCGCCATCGCGGCGCTCGGCAGCATCCCGCTGACGAAGTGCGTCGCGGTGTCGTCGCTCTATCGCACGGCGCCGGTCGGCCTCAGGAACCAGCCCGATTTCATCAACGCCGTCGCCGCGCTGGAGACCCGGCTGGCGCCGCAGGCGCTGCTCGACGAGCTGTTCGGGATCGAGCAGGAGTTCGGCCGCCGGCGCAGCGTCAAGAACGCGCCGCGCACGCTCGACCTCGACCTGCTGCTGCACGACGAGCACGTCGTCGACACGCCGGCGCTGGTCCTGCCGCATCCGCGCATGCACCAGCGCGCCTTCGTGCTGGCGCCGCTCGCCGAGATCGCGCCGGACCTCGTCATTCCGGGACACGGCGCCATCGCCCCGCTGCTGCGGGCTTGCGCCGAGCAGCATATCGAGCGGCTCGCTTCGTGAATATCCCCGTCATCGTGCAGACGGCCCTGCTGCTGGCTGCCTCGAACATCTTCATGACCTTCGCCTGGTACGCGCACCTGAAGAACCTCTCCGACCGCGCCTGGTGGATCGCGGCGCTGTCCTCCTGGGGCATCGCGCTGTTCGAATACCTGATCCAGGTGCCGGCCAACCGCATCGGCCACTCCGAGCTCGACCTCGGCCAGCTCAAGATCCTGCAGGAGGCGATCACGCTGTCGATCTTCGTGCCCTTCGCCGTGCTCTACATGGAAGAGCCGCTCAAGCTCGACTATCTCTGGGCGGGATTGTGTATTCTGGGGGCCGTGTACTTCATCTTCCGCGGCGGATAGCCATGACCTACCTCGCCAGCAACAAGCCGATCACCCTGCCCGAGCTCGTGCGCATGAAGCGCGACGGCGAGAGGATCGCCATGCTCACGGCCTACGACGCGAGCTTCGCGGCGCTCGAGGACCGCTGCGGCGTCGACGTCATGCTGGTCGGCGATTCGCTCGGCAACGTCGTGCAGGGCAAGACATCCACGCTGCCGGTGACCATCGACCAGATGGTCTATCACACCGAATGCGTCGGCCACATGGCGCAGCGCGCGATGTGCGTCGCCGACATGCCGTTCGGCAGCTACCAGGAATCGAAGGAGCAGGCGCTGCGGAACGCCGTGCGGCTGCTCGCCGCGGGCGCCGAGATGGTGAAGATCGAGGGCGGCCAGGTGATGGCCGAGACGGTGCGCTTCCTCGTCGAGCGCGGCATCCCCGTGTGCGCGCACATCGGCCTGACGCCGCAGTCGGTGCATGCGCTGGGCGGCTACCACGTGCAGGGCCGCGGCGAGGAGAACGCCAGGCGCATGAAGGCCGACGCCCATGCGCTCGAGCAGGCCGGCGCCACGCTGATGGTGCTGGAGATGGTGCCGGCCATGCTGGCCAGCGAGATCACCCACGAACTGCAGGCCTGCGCCACCATCGGCATCGGCGCCGGCCCCGACTGCGACGGCCAGGTGCTGGTGCTGCACGACATGCTCGGCGTCTATCCCGGCAAGAAGGGCCGCTTCGTGCGCAATTTCATGGCCGATGCGCAAAGCATCGAGGGCGCCGTCTCGCTCTACATCAAGGCCGTCAAGGACGGCAGCTACCCCGCGCCCGAACACTGCTACTAGGGATCGCTCCCCCATGCAAATCCACGAGACCATCGGCGGCCTGCGCGCCGCGCTGAAGCCGCTTCGTCCCGCCGCACGCATCGCGCTGGTGCCGACCATGGGCAACCTGCACGAAGGCCACATCGCGCTGGTGACGCAGGCGCGCCGCCACGCCGATGCGGTCGTCGCGACGATCTTCGTCAACCGCCTGCAATTCCGCCCCGGCGAGGACTTCGACAAGTATCCGCGCACCTTCGCGGCCGACTGCGAGAAGCTCGCCGCCGCGGGCGTCGAGCACCTGTTCGCGCCGGCGGAGAGCGAGATGTACCCGCAGCCGCAGCGCTACCACGTCGAGCCGCCGGCCGAGCACGCCGACGTCATCGAAGGCGAATTCCGGCCCGGCCATTTCCGCGGCGTCGCCACGGTGGTGATGAAGCTGTTCCAGATCGCGCAGCCCGACGTCGCGCTCTTCGGCAAGAAGGATTTCCAGCAGCTGATGGTGATCCGCTCCATGGCCGCGGACTTCGATCTCCCCATCGAGATCGTGCCCGGGGAAACCGTGCGCGCCGCCGACGGCCTCGCGCTTTCGTCGCGCAACGGCTACCTGACGGACGACCAAAGGAAGGAAGCGCCGCGGCTGTTCCGCACTCTGACTAAGGTAGTAGAGAATATCCGCGCCGGAAACCGCGATTTTCCGGGCCTGGAGCGGGCGGCGATGGCCGAAATGGCCGCCCACGGCTGGATTCCCGACTATATTGCGGTGCGAAATACATTTGATCTACAATTGCCCGCCGCTCACGAATCCAGGTTGGTGGTGTTGGCCGCGGCGCGGCTGGGCAGCACGCGCCTCATCGACAATCTGGAAGTTTAGGCCGCCGCGATGCGCTCATGCCGGCGCCGGCCAGTAGCCAAGAGGACGGGGTCCTTCGCCGGGCTCCGGTGACTGCCGCCTTCCTTTGCATGAGAAAGGATAGCCAATGCAACGCACGATGCTGAAGTCCAAGCTCCACCGCGTCACCGTGACGCAGGCGGAGCTTCACTACGAAGGTTCCTGCGCCATCGACGAGGACCTTCTCGACGCCGCCGACATCCGCGAATACCAGCAGATCGAGATCTGGAACGTGGACAACGGCGAGCGGTTCACCACCTATGCGATCAAGGCCGAACGCGGCTCCGGCACCATCTCGGTGAACGGCGCGGCGGCGCGCAAGGCCGCCCCCGGCGACCTGCTGATCATCGCCACCTTCGCCATCTACAACGAGCTCGAGCTGGTCAAGTACGAGCCCGACCTCGTATACGTCGACGCGAAGAACCGCATCACCCACCACAGCAGGAAGATCCCGACTCAGGCCGCCGCCTGAATCGGCTGCAGACGCCGAATGGCCGCTCCCCGGAGCGGCCATTCTTTGTCCGGCTTGCCGCTTATGCGGTCAGCGCCGCGATGCGGCTGCGCAGCGCTTCGAGATTCAGCGGCTTGTGCTGCACGCTGATGCGCTGTTCGGACATGCGGCGGATCACCGCGGGATCGGTGTCGCCGGTGATGATCAGCGCCGGCAGCGTGGCGCCGAACCGGCTTCGCAGCGCACCGATCACCGCCAGTCCGTCCTCGTCCCCAGCGAGCCGGTAATCCGAGACGATGATGTCGGGCTCCGCATCCGCGAGGCGCTCCAGCAGCTCGGTGCGCGAGGCCGCCGCGACCACGCTGTGGCCGACGCTGGAAAGCGCGTAGGCCATGGCGACGGCAACTTCGGCGTTGTCCTCCACCAGCGCGATGCGCAGCGGCCGGTCGGCGTAGGAACGCGGCTCGCGCCGCGCGACGGGCTCGCCCGAGGGCAATTCGACGGCGAACACCGAGCCGCGCCCCGGGCGCGAGCGCACGCGCACCTGCAGTCCCAGCAGCGCCGCCATCTTGGCGACGATGGCCAGGCCCAGTCCCGTGCCCTTGGCGAGGTTGCGCTCGTCGTTGCCGAGCTGCGTGAACTCCTCGAAAATCTCGGCGGTCTTGTCCGCGGGAATGCCGATGCCCGTGTCCCAGACCTCGACGCGCAGCTTGCCGCCGCGCCGCCGGCAGCCGACCAGCACGCCGCCGCGCTCGGTGTAGCGGATCGCGTTCGACAGCAGGTTGCCGAGGATGCGCTGGAACAGCACGGGATCTGTGCGGCCGATCGCCGTCGACGGGCCGAAGCGCATCGTCAGTCCCTTCGTCTTCGCCTGCGGCTCGTAGGATGAGAAGACCTTGGCGATGGCGGCGTGCACCTCGAAGTCGGCGACTTCCGGCGTGACGACGCCGGCGTCGAGCCGCGACAGGTCGAGCATGTCGGACAGCATTTCGTTGAGGTTGTCGACGCAGTGCGCCATGTTCGACGCCAGGACGGCGTCCTCGCCGCCGAGCTTGGACTTCAGCGCGCCGACGTAGAGCGACAGCGCCGACAGCGGCTGGCGCAGGTCGTGGCTGGCGGCGGCGAGGAAATGCGATTTCGCCGTGTTGGCGCGCTCCGCTTCGGCCTTCGCCGTCGCCAGCTCGCGCGTGCGCCGTTCGACGAGATCCTCGAGCCGGTGGCGATGGGCGTCGAGTTCCGCTTCGGCCGCGGCGCGCCGTGCGATCTCCTGCTCGAGGACATGGTTCGCCTGCTGCAGCTGCGCCGGGCTCGGCAGGGCCAGCACCCGGGGAACGAGCGGCCAGGCCATCACCGCGGTGACCACCGAAACCAGCGCGGTAACGAGCTTCAGCGCCGCATCGAGGCCGTAGAGCGGCCACCAGAGCACGACGATGTCCATCAGGTGCGTGGCGCCGCAGGCCAGGATGAAGGCCGCGGACATCCACAGCAGCCAGGTGTAGGGGAAATCGGGCCGGCGGCGCGCGAACCAGGCCAGCGCCGCCGGCATGGAGAAATAGGCGGCGGCGATCAGCGCATCGCTGACGACGTAGGTCGCCAGCAGCGGGGGCGACCAGCTGATGCAGTAGCCGTGCGGCAAATAGCCGTTCGCCGCCAGGAAGCGCTCGACAACGTCCAGCATGCAGATCTCCCGATCGATGCGCGGCCCGAGGTGGCCGCGCAAGGCCGCTCAGGATACCCGTATCGGCGTCGGCGTTGCGGGATCATGCCGGCATGGTGTGGCTCGGCGTGCCGGTGTCGTCGGCTCGGCGGGATCTATGCCGCAGGCGCGGCCGCAGGCGGCGCGGTGCTAAACTTCGCCGTCCGCGCCGCGCCCCGCTTCGATCCCGATGAGATTCCTCGCCGCCGTCCTCGCCGCTGTCGCCATGACGCTCGCGTCTTGCGGCGAGCCGGCGCATTTCAACGCCACCGACATCACCGGGGTCGACTGGGGCAAGGACTTCTCGCTCACCGACCACAACGGCAAGCCGCGCCGGGTCGGCGATTTCAAGGGCAAGGCCGTCGTGCTGTTCTTCGGCTACACGCAGTGCCCCGACGTTTGCCCGACGACGCTGGCGGCGCTGAAGGAGACCATGAAGCTGCTGGGTTCCGACGCGGCGCGCGTCCAGGTGCTGTTCGTGACGCTCGACCCCGCGCGCGACACGCCGCAGCTACTGGCGCAATACCTGCCCTGGTTCGACCCGTCGTTCCTCGGCCTGTGGGGCGACGAGCCGACGACCGCCGCGACGGCGCGCGACTTCAAGGTCTTCTACGCCAAGCAGCCAGGCAAGGAAGCCGGCAGCTACAGCATCGACCACACCGCCGCGAGCTACGTCTTCGATCCGGAAGGCCGCCTGCGCCTGACCATCCGCCACGGCGAGACGCCCGACCACATCGCCGCCGACCTGCGGCAGCTGCTCGCCGGCAAGTAGGCCGTCAGCGCCGCGCGGCGGCGAATGCCTTGTCCATGTCGGCGGCCGTCATCGGGCCGAGCTTCATGAAGGCGATCTTGCCGCGCGCATCGACGGCCACCGTGAACGGCAGGCCGAGCTGCGCGTTGCCCAGCGCCGACATCAGCTCCACGCTCCTGTCCTTGATCAGCATCAGCGGGTACTCGATGTCGTAGGCCTTGGCGAACTCGCGCACCGGCGCGCCCTGCTCCTCCAGCGCCAGCCCGATCACCTCGACGCCGCTGCCCTTGTGGCGCGCGCGCGCCTTGACGAACTCGGGTATTTCCTGGCGGCACGGCGTGCACCAGCGCGCCCAGAAATTGACGATCACGGGCTTGCCCTTCCAGGCCGCCAGCGTCGCCGGCTTGTCGTTGAGGTCGGCCAGGGCCGCGGCGAAGAGCGGATCGGCGGCGGGCTCCGCGGCCGCCGCGCTTCCCGCCAGCAGCGCGCAGGCGCCGGCGAGCAGCAGGCCGCGCAGCCGGCGGAGACGGGGTGAAGACGGAAGGTGGTTGGAAATCATAGCGGCGAAGTATAACGGCCCGCGCCGCGCCTCCGGCTTGGCCTGCGGCAAGTTGCCGCAGTGCCGGGAGGCAGCAGGGCTTCACGCGCTAAACTTGCCGCTTCGCGAAACCTCGCCTCGATCGTGCCCATCAACAAGAGTTTCGTCGTCGACGCTGCCATCGTGGCCGCGCTGCTCGCGGTCGGCGCCGCCGGCTACCATTTCTCCCCGCTGCTGCTGCCCAAGAGCGACCTCGCCGCGACGCCCGAGCCCGGCTGCGACCTGCAGCGCCAGGCATGCGGCGCCGCCATTCCCGGCGGCGGGCGCATCGAGCTGTCGATCACGCCGCGGCCGATCCCGAACCTGAAGCCGCTCGGCGTCGAAGTGCGCGTGACCGGCCGGGATGCCGGCAGCGTCATGCTCGACCTCGCCGGCGCAACGATGAACATGGGCGTGAACCGCACCAGCCTCGCGCAGACCGCGCCGGGCCGCTTCGCCGGCGCCACCAGCCTGCCCGTCTGCATCACCGGCGCCATGGCATGGCGCGCCACCGTCATCCTCGAAAGCGGCCGCGAACGCATCAGCGCGCCCTTCCATTTCGATTCATCGCCGCACTAACAAGAAAGGAGCTTACCCATGACCGCCTCCCGCCTTCTCTTCGCCCTCGCCATGTCGGCCAGCGCCGCCGTTTACGCCGCCGGTGCCGCCGACGCCGTCCAGGTCGTCGATCCCTACGTCCGCGCCGCCCCCCCCGGCGCCCGCGCCACCGCGGCCTTCATGACGCTGAAGAACGACGGCGCCGCCACCAAGATGGTGAAGGTGGAAAGCACGGCCGCCAAGAAGGTCGAAATGCATACCCACATCGACCAGGGCGGCGTCATGGAAATGCGCCAGGTGCCGTCGATCGAGCTCAAAGCGAAGAGCGAAACCGCCCTCCAGCCCGGCGGCTTCCACGTCATGATGATCGATCCCACCACGAGCCTGAAACAGGGCGACAAGGTGAAGCTGACGCTGCGCTTCGCCGACGGCAGCAGCAAGCAGGTCGACGCGCCGGTGAAGATGCCGGACGCGGCGCCGATGTCGATGCCGATGGGGGATCACGAGCATATGCATCACTGAAAGGCGGGACTCATCGCTTAACCGCCAAGGGCGACGGGGGGTCGTCGCCGCTTCGTGTCCGCCGGGGGACATGGAGCGCAGCGGACCACCCCGTCGGCACGAGCGCTCACGCACATACCCAAGCGCTAATGTTTCACCGGCCGCTTAGCCAACTTCCTCTGCAACGTCCGCCGATGCATGTTCAGCGCCCGCGCCGTCGCCGAGATGTTGTTGTCATGGTCGCGCAGCACGCGCTGGATGTGTTCCCATTCGAGACGGTCCACCGACAGCGGCGCATCCTCCACCGCGTCGGCCGGCTTCGGCTTGTCGTCGCCGAAGGCGGCGAGCACGGCCGACAGCTCGACGGGCTTGGCCAGGTACTGGATGGCGCCGAGCTTGATGGCGTCGACGGCGGTGGCGATGCTGGCATAGCCGGTCAGCACGACGATGCGGCAGGCGGGGTTCAGGGCCAGCAGCGGTTCGATCAATGAAAGGCCCGAGCTGCCGCCGAGATTGAGGTCGAGCACCACCTGGGAGGGCGGATCGCCGCGCGCCGCTTCCAGCGCCTCGTGCGCGCTCGTCACGCCGTGCGCGTCGTGGCCGCGGCGCACCAGGGCGCGCGTCAGCACCGCGTTGAAGGCGGGGTCGTCGTCGATGATCAGGATTTTCGAGCTCATGGATGGACGCCGCCGAGCGGCAGTTCGATGCGCGCGACGGCACCGCCGCGGTTTTCCAGCCGCAGCCTGCCGCCGAGACGGCCCACGGCGGCGAAGGCCAGCAGCAGGCCGATGCCGGCGCCGCCGGTGGTCGAGGCAAGCGGCGCGCGGCCGGCCTGCGCCAGCACCGGCGCCGGGAAGCCGGGGCCGTGGTCGGCGACCTCGGCCGTCAATGCCTCGCGGCTCCAGTCGAGGCGCAATTGCACCGGATCGTTGCTGGCGTTGGCCGCGTTGTTGAGCAGGTTGGCGAGCGCCTGCTCGAGCGTCTCGTCGACCGCGATCTGCGGCGCCGGGGCGGCGCCGGCGATGGTCAGCGCGCAGGAGGCGCGCGGCCGCGTCGACTGCCAGCGCGCCACCGCTTCCTGGATCCATCGATCGGCGGCCACGGCGCGCGCGCCTTCGAGCCGCGCCGCGCCGGCGCGATCCGCGAGGCGCGTGACGATGGCCTTGCAGGCCGCCACCTGCTCGCGCAGCAGCGCGACATCCTGGCGCGCGGCTGCGGGCAAGGAGGCATCCGCCGCGAGCTCCTCGGCGAGAACGGAGATGGTCGCGAGCGGCGTGCCGAGCTCGTGCGCGGCGCCGGCGGCGAGCGCGCCCAGCGCCACCACGCGCTCGTCGCGCAGCGCCTGTTCGCGCGCCGCGGCCAGCGCGGCGTCGCGGCGGCGGATCGACGCCGTCATGCGCACGATCAGCCAGGCGATCAGGATCACCGAGACGACGAAGGTCAGCCACATGCCGGCCAGGTGCAGGCTGGTCGCGCGGCGCGGATCGCCGATCTGCAGCGGCACGAACCATTCGGCGAGGAACGAATAGAGCGCCACCGCCGCCGCGGCGATGCCGGCCGCCCACGGCGGCGGCAGGATCAGCGCGGCGGCCGCGACCGGCAGCAGCAGCAGCGACACCAGCGGGTTGGCGCCGCCGCCGCTGAGGAACAGCAGCACGCCGAGGACGACGAGGTCGACGCCGATCTGGAAGGCCAGCGCCCGCTGCGTCGGCGTTTCGCCCGAGGCGAGGCGCCGCGCGGCATTGGCGTTGAACGCCGCCAGCAGCGCCAGGGCCGCGAGCAGCGGCGCCAGCGGCAAGGGGATGTCGAGCCAGGCGGGAACGGCGACGACCGCCGCGGCGGCGCCGGCGAGCAGCCACCAGCGCAGTTGGATCAGCCGGCGCAGCGTGGCGCGCGTGTTCTCCTGGTCGGCGGTGATGGCGATCGGCATGGACCGGGATTATCCCGCATCCCGCGCCCGGCTCGGCGCCCGCCCTCAGGCTGCGACAATATGCCCCAGCCGGGCCTCACTTCTCCAGCAGCACGCTGCTGTCGCAGCCGATGCGCACGCCGCCCCAGTGACGGCCGTTGATGGTGATCGGCAGGTCGATCTCGGAGAGGATCTCGCCGGTGTCGCGCGCGTAGGTCTGCAGCAGCAGCGGCATGGTGTTTTTCGCGCTGCGCTGGCCGGTCGGGTCTTCCCAGATGCGGCGCGTGCGGTTGCCGACCAGGTCGACCTGCGGATCTCCGGTCAGGGGCTTGGAGAACTTGAGGTTGTGGATCGCCGCGTAGCCGCGGTTGTCGATGAGGATCGCGTAGTTGCCGCCCTTCAGGGCCTTCAGGCAGTCCTCGAGCAGCGGCTGCATCTCCTGCTCGAAGGCGCGCAGGTAGCCGACCTCGTATTTCTGCGGGCTGGTGTTGGGAATCGTCTTGTAGCGCTGGTCCCAGACGTCGACGCCGCGGGCGGCGAACTCGACCAGCTTCCTCTCGGCGGCGTCGCGGAAGCTGCGCGCCTGGTCGACGTTGTAGTCGAAGGCGCCGCGGCCGATCTTGAAGCGCGACACCAGTTCCTGCACGCTCTCGGTCGCCCTGGCGAGCGTCAGCGTCGATTCCTCGGACGACTTCATGGAGCCGCTGACTTCGGACGACAGCTCATGCACGTGCGTCACGGCGTCATGCACCTGGCCGTTGGTCGCCGTCAGTTCCTCCATGGCGGCGGCGATCTGGATGAGCTGGTCGCTGGTGTGCTCGAAGTCGGTCACCATCTTGCGGAACTCCTCGGCCGAGCGTTCGACCACGGCGCGCGTCTCGCGGATGTCGGCGTTGATCAGCTCGTTCTCGCTCTGCGTGTCCTTGACCAGCCCGGTCATGCCGGCGATGTTGTCGTTGATCTCCTGCGTCGCGGTGTTGACGCGCTCCGACAGCTTGCGTACCTCGTCCGCCACCACGGCGAAGCCGCGGCCGGCCTCGCCGGCCCGCGCCGCCTCGATGGCGGCGTTGAGCGCCAGCAGGTTGGTCTGGTCGGCGACGTCCTTGATCAGCGCGGCGATCTGGCGCACGCTCTCGGAGCGCTGCGCCAGGCTGCCGACGGTGTCGTTGAAGCGCGCCAGCCGCTCGCTGACGGCCTGCACCTTGCCGACGATTTCCAGCGTCTCGTCGAACGAGGCGCGCGCCGAGTCGAGATTGGCGCCGGTCGATTGCGAGATCACCTCGGTCGACGCCGAGACCTCGTGGATCGCCTGCGTCGCCTCGTTGCTGGCGCCGAACACCGCCTCGGTGATCTCGCCCTGGCGCGCGGCGCGCGTCGCCGTCGCGGCCACGGTCTTCTTCACCACCACCGCCTCGCGCGCGATGCTGACGCTCATCTTGCGCACTTCGCCGATGATCTGGCGCATCTTGTCGGCGAAGCGGTTGTAGCTCTCGGCCAGCGTGCGCAGTTCGTCGTGCGTGATGGTCGGCAGGTTGCGCGAGAAGTCGCCCTCGCCGTCGGCGATCTCGTCGAAGACCAGGGTGATGGACTTGATCGGCCGCACGATCAGGTGGCGCAGGTAGAGGATCTGCAGGACGTTCCAGGTCAGCGCGACGAAGGTCAGCCCGATCATGAGCTCGAAGCCGTGGTTGAGGGTCGCCGCCACGTGGTCGGCGAGCGCGGATTCGGCATGCGCCTTGCCCAGTTCCTCGGCGACCAGGTTCTTGTGGTACATGAAGATCGCCAGGAAGGCGAGATCGACGAAGAACAGCAGCAGAAAGCTCAGCAGCTTCTTGGTGAGCGAATTCCAAAACGTTCGTTCGTTCCAGTCGTAAAACTTCCAGAACAGATCCATATTCCCCTCCTGCGGCACTTTTTGTAATGTAGCTGATTCGAGGCGCACCTACGCGCACCCTAAAGTCTGGCATGTTCGCCTTACGCCATTCTGTCGACAGTAATAGGCGGTGCTTGTTCGCTACACTACGCACTCCGAATAAGACCGAGACTATTCCCTATGTCTGGCAATGATTTACGAGCTTCACAGCGCGGGGCCCTGCTGGCGGCCGGCGCTGTCGCTCTGGTGCTGGGCGCATGGGGCGGGCTTTGGCGCATGGACTGGGAAATTCCGCTGCCGGGAACCCAGATCGCAAGCTTTCATGGCGCCCTCATGATCGCCTTCTTCGGCGCCCTCGTCGGCCTCGAACATGCGGCCGCCCGCGGCGGGCGCCTCGCCTGCCTCAGCCCCGCCTGCGCCGCGCTGGGCGGGCTGGCCACCGCCTTCGCCGCCCCGCATCTGTTCGCCGCTTCGCTGCTGCTCGCCGGCAGCGTCCTGCTCGCCGTGCTGGCCTTCGGCAACTGGCGGCAGGACGCGGCGCCGCACGGCGCGATGGGGCTGGCCGGCGCGCTGTGCGGCGTCGCCGGCAACGCCTTGTGGCTGGCGGAATTGCCCGCCAGCGAGGCGACCGGCGCCTGGCTCGCGTTCCTCGTCCTCACCGTCGTCGCCGAGCGGCTCGAGCTGTCGCAGCCGATGCGCCCGGGCAAGGTCGCCATGGCGCTGCTGGCCGCCGCGGCGCTGCTGCTCGCCGCCGGCGCGCTGCTGCTGCCGTGGAACCGGAATGCCGGTGCCGTGGCAGCGGGCGTCGCGCTCGTTTGTCTCGCGCTGTGGCTGCTCGGCCTGGACGCGGCGCGTGCGGACTTGCGCGGGGAGCGGCAGGCGCGCTTCGCCTCGCTGTGCTTGATCGGCGGCTACCTCTGGCTCGCCGCCGGCGGGCTGGTGCTGCCGTTCGCCGGCGACAGCGGACCGCTCTACGACGGCGCCTTGCATGCCGTCTTCATCGGCTTCGCCTTCGCCGCCGCGATCGCGCATGCGTCGGCGATCCTGCCCGGCCTGCTCGAGATCGACATGCCGTTCACGCCGCTGTCCTACGTGCTCCTCGCGCTGCTCAACGCCACGCTGCTGCTGCGCCTCGCCGGCGACCTGCTCGGCTGGCCGGCCCTGGCCGCCTGGGGCGGGATGGGCAACGCCGCCGCGCTGGCGCTGTTCCTCGCGCTGACCGCCGCCGGCGTGCGCCGCGGCCGCCGCCGGGAAGCGGGCTCCTAGCTGCGCTGCGAGTGCTCGAGCGCGCCCGTCGGCGCGACCAGCGCGAAGGCATGCGCGATGCGCGTCCAGTCGACGCGCTCGCTGTGCATGCGCAGCACGCCGGGAAAGGCGACGACGCCGTGGCCGTTCGCCAGCGTGCCGCCCATCAGCGCGGCGACGATCTGCGACGGCTGCGGGTGGTCGATGCCCAGCGAGGTCAGTCCGGCACGCGCGAGGTTGAGGATGCGCTGGACGCGGCTCCAGCCCATCGGCACGGTCGGCGGCGTGAACGCCACCTCGCCTTCGGCGGCCTGCAGCCTGACCTCGGTGGCATTGCGCAGGCCGGAGATCAGGTTGAGCGCGTTGCGCGTGCTGCCGGCGAACGCCATGTACTGGCGCGCCAGGCGCACCAGCTCCGCGTCGTAGGTGGTGCGCAGGACACCGGCCCCGGCGGCATAGAAGGGAGCCAGGGCGTCGTCTTCTTTCCAACGTTCCGGCGCGATGTCTGTATGAAGGGTATCCATGAAACGACTCCTGTTGCTGTAAGACGCCCCGTCTCCGCTGTTCGATAGCATCGTGCGGCGGCGCCGCCATGCTGATCCGAATCGGCCTCCATTGCCCCTGTCGTTGGAAGGCGACAGCGCCGCCGCGGCTTCCGGGCGCGGCCGGCCTACCGGCTAGCGAGTAGCCAAATTACCGGTTTGGTGGAATTCAGTTGCGCCGCCGCGCTCCCTAAGATGGCCTTCAAGCAGGCTCTTCCGGCACGGAAGCCGCCGGCGACGCTTTCTTCCGACCGCGCTTTGCCTTCAACCTTCCATGGGGGACACTCTTATGAAGACCACACTAATGAGACTCATCGGCCGTCTGTTGATCGTGTCGATGCTGGCGCTGCCGTTCCAAACCGTGCAAGCCGGCATGATCGGCACCGACCAGGTGGCTTCCAGCGCCACGGCGCAGGCGCAGCGCGCGACGCTGGCCCGCACCATCGATCGCCCCGACGTGGCGAGCCAGCTGCAGGCGCTGGGCGTCGACGCCAACGCCGCGAAGGAGCGCGTCGCCGCCATGACCGACGCCGAAGTGCAAAGCCTCGCCAACAACCTTTCCACCATGCCCGCCGGCGCCAATAGCACCGCCTGGGGCTGGGCCATCGTCATCGCGCTCGTTATCTGGGCCTGGTACTCGTACAAGTGATCTCGCGCTCGCGCGCGAGCGTTCGCCGGGCGGCAGGCGTCACAGGGGTCTGCCGTCTGGCGGGCGTTTTTCTCGCCCTGCTGCTGCTCTCCGGCTGCTCGATGATGCTGCCGCAGACCACGGCGCTGCAGGACAGCAAGCCGCAGCAGTTGCCCGACCTCGCCAAGCTCGACGTGCCCTTCGTCCCCCAGGACGAGAACATGTGCGGGCCGGCGGCCCTCAAGATGGCGCTGGCGGGAGCGAAGGTCGATGCGACGCTCGACGAGTTGAAGCGCCAGGTCTTCCTGCCCGGCCGGCAGGGCAGCCTCCAGGCGGAAATGCTCGCCGCGCCGCGCCGCCACGGGCTGGTCAGCTACCAGCTGGCGCCGCGTCTCGAGGACGTGCTGCGCGAGGTCGCCGCCGGCACGCCGGTGATCGTGCTGCAGGACTACGGCGTCTGGCCGGTGTCGGTGTGGCACTACGCCGTGGTGATCGGCTACGACTACGCGCGCCACGAAGTGATCCTGCACAGCGGCCTCAAGGCGGGCATGCGGATGCCGATCGCCGTGCTCGAATATCTGTGGAAGCAGAGCGACTACTGGGCGATGGTCGCGGAGCCGCCGCAGCGCGTGCCGGCGACGGCGAGCGAAGGCGCCTACGTCGATGCCGTGGCTGCGGTCGAGAGGACCGGCGACCTCGCCGCGGCGCGCGCGGCCTACGGCGCCGCGCTCGAACGCTGGCCCGGCGACGTCAAGGCCAGCGTCGGGCTCGCCAACGCGCTGCACGGGCTTGGCGACCTCAAGGGCGCCGAGGCGGCGCTGCGCCCCGCCGTCGAGCGCCATCCGGATTCGGCGATCCTGCTCAACAACCTGGCGCAGACGCTGTCGGACCTCAACCGCAACGCCGAGGCCCTGACGGTGATCGATCGTGCGACGGCGCTGGGCGGCGATTTCGCCGACGCCGTGCAGGACACGCGCCGCCACATCCAGGAGCGCCTGCGGGCCGCCGCGGCGCGCTGACCCGAGCGTAGAGGACGACGCACGGTCCGCCTGCCATGCCGGCGGACGGACGCTTCAGCGGCTCGCGACGCGCCCTTGCAGGGCTGCCCGCACGTCCGCCATCACGCTGTCCCAATCGCCCGGCGCCGGCTGCCGAAACAGCGTGAGGCCGGGGTACCAGGGACTGTCGCTGCGATCGAGCAGCCAGCGCCAGCAGGTATCGAAGCGGTTCAGCAGCCAGACTTCCTTGCCGAGCGCTCCGGCCAGATGCGCCGTCGACGTGTCGACCGAAACCACCAGGTCGAGATTGTCGATGAACGCCGCGGTGTCGGAGAAGTCGTCGAATTCCGCCGTACAGTCCGTGAGGGTCGGGCCGCGCGCCGCCGCTTCGAGCTCGCGCAACTGCGCGACGGCGTCGTCGCCCTTCTGCAGGCTGAACAGCGAGACGCCGGGAAGGTCGACGGCGGCGAGCTTCTCCAGCGGAATGTTGCGGCGCTGGTTGACCTCCCAGGTCTCGGGCTGGTCGGGACGGAAGCCTCCCGACCAGACGAGGCCGACGCGCAGTCCCGTCCGTTCGCCGAGCCGCGCCTTCCAGGCGGCGCGCTTCGCCGCGTCGGCGAACAGATAGGGAACGTGCGCCTGGATGGTCTCGACGGCGGCTCCGCAGGCGAGCGGCAGGCTCATCAGCGGGCAGTGAAGATCGAAGTCCGGCATGGGCTCGTCTTCGGCGATCACCCGCGCGGCTCCGGACAGGGACCGAAGCAGCGCGACGAGCGGGCGCGGCACGCGCAGGATCACGCGCGCGCCGCGCCTCGCGACGAGTTCGGCGTAGCGGCAGAACTGCAGGGTATCGCCGAGCCCCTGCTCCGCCCAGAGCAGGATCGTGCTGCCCTGCAGCGCCCGCTCGCCCGACCAGCGCGGCTGCGCGAAGACATCGTCGGCCAGGCCGCGGTATTTCCAGCGCCACTCGAAGTGCCGCCAGCCGGCGGCGAAGTCGCCGGTCAGCAGGCTGCACAGCGCGAGGTTCCAGTGCGCGCGAGCGTTGCCGGGCGCGGCCGCGACGGCGTCTTCATAGGCGGCCTTGGCCTCCGCATGGCGGCCGAGCAGTTGCAGCGTGACGCCGCGATTCACGTGGCTGTCGGCGAGCGCGGGTTTCAGGCGCAAGGCCGCATCATGCGAAGCCAGCGCCGCCGTGTGCCGCCCGAGTGCCGCGAGCGCGATGCCCCTGTTGTCGTGCGCCTCGGCGCAGCGCGGCTCGAGCGCCAGCGCCCGGTCGAAGCTCGCGATCGCCGCATCGTATCGCTCGAGATCCTTGAGGACGCAGCCCAGGTTGTAATGCAGGTCGGCACGCGCCGGGGCGAGTTCGGCCGCCTTGCCGCAGCATTCGAGCGCCTCCTCGAGCCGGCCCAGCCGCAGCAGCGTCGCGCCGCATCCGTTCCACGCCTGTGCAAAACCGGGGCCGAGCGCGACGGCGCGCTCGAAGCTCGCCAGCGCCGCGTCGTACTGCTCGAGCCGGAACAGCACGCCGCCGCGCGTGTTGTGCGCCTCGGCATTGCGTGGATCGAGCGCGATGGCCCGCTCCAGGCTCTCGAGCGCGGCCGGGTACTGCTGCAGGCCGATGAGCGCGTTACCGCGGTTGGTGTGCACGCCGGCCTCGCCGGCATTGAGCGCGATGGCGCGATCGAATCGCTCGACCGCAAGCGCCGGCCTGCCCGTCTGCAGCGCAATGACGCCGAGCAGGTTCCACGCCGGGAAATGCCGCGGCTCCGCCGCGACGGCGCGCTCGCACCTGGCTTCCGCCGCATCGAGGTGCCCTTGCCGATACGCCGCGAGCGCCAGATCGATCGCCTGCCCGGTCGGCGCGGCCGCGCTCCTGTGCGAGGGAATCGAACGCGATTTACGGGACATGAGCGGACGGCAAACCGGCCTGAAAGTCAGGCCGTTCGCTATGAGAGATTGGTGGGGTCAACGGCCCTCTCATTGTACGACGCACATTGTCTCACCCACTGTCAGCCAATCGACCTTCCCCGCTTTCGCTCTGGCTCCCACAAAATGCGCCCCCTCGTTTGAGATATACTGAGTCCTCATTCGAGGATTCGCCATGACCGCCACGCGATCTTCCACACGCCGCGCTGCAAAGACGACGACAGCCAAGAAGCCAGTTAAGTCGGTTGCTTCTTCCGGCCTTCAATGGGAAGTCGCGGCATCGACACCGAAAAAGACTTCGCCGACGAAGAAGAAGGGGGTCGCCTTCGTCATCCGGGACACTTCGGTGTCAGAAGCCGTCATCAAGAAGACGAAGCTGGCCCCATTCAAGGGCACTGAGGGCCGCGCCTTCAAGGGTAATGTCGCCATGCGGGCGCTGCCGCCCACCACGGCCTATCATTGGGACGCCTTCGATATGGTGAATATCATCCGGCATGGCGTCCCCGCGGTGAACGTTGAAGCCCTCGGCGCGACGCTTCATCTCGATAAAGGGATCGTGACCGAACTCCTCGGACTGCCAAAATCCACGGTCGACAAGAAGATCAAAGACGACAAGGACCTTACGCCTGAGCAATCGGAGCGCGTACTCGGCCTGCAGCGCTTGATTGGGCAAGTGGAAGTCATCGTCGCAGAATCGGGCGATCCGACCGGCTTTGACGCCGGTGAATGGCTCGCCCGATGGATCCAGAAGCCACTGCCGGCCCTGGGCGGCCGTAAGCCGGATGAGTTCCTCGACACGGTGATCGGCCAGCAGCTCGTATCCAAGCTCCTGGCGCAAATTCAATCCGGGGCCTACGCCTGATGCAAAGCGTTTGGCGCATCGCGACCAATGCGCCGACGTACAAGGCCGATGACCTTTCCGGCACGGGCGCCAAGATAACAGGCGGCCGATGGAACAGCGTCAATGTTCCCGTCGTCTATTGCGCTGCATCGATCGCGCTTGCCACTCTGGAAACTGCAGTTCATCTCGAGGCCGATGATCTTCCGCTGAATCGCTACCTGGTGGCCATCGATATTCCGCCGGCGATCTGGAAGGCACGTGAGATCTACTCGGAGAAGACGGCGCCAGCAGGCTGGGATGCCCTGCCCGCTGCGCTTACCTCAGTCGCATTCGGAGATCGGTGGATTGCCGAGAAGCGCAGCGCGGTAATCGAACTGCCTTCCGTCGTCGTTCCCGATGAACGGAACGTCTTGATTAACCCGGCGCATCGCGAGGCCAAGAAGATCACAGCGACGATCATACGGAAGTGGCTCTATGACGGCAGGCTGCTAAAGACAACGGCGTCAGCGCCGGCACCGAAACAGAAACCGTTGAAGAAGCCGTAACTGGAAGGGGCCTTCCAAACACCTGCAGGCGCGGGGCACATTCCCAGCACCTATCCATCACCCATTTCCGTCTCAATCGCGTCTTCACGCGGAAAATAGTGACGGATGCATGAAAAGAAAAAACCCGCAGAGCCTTGCGCTGTGCGGGCTTTCCCTAGATTTCGTTGGCGGAGTGGACGGGACTCGAACCCGCGACCCCCGGCGTGACAGGCCGGTATTCTAACCAACTGAACTACCACTCCGTGCTGCTCACTGCATGGTACGCGCACTGCGCGCACCGGAAAACTCTGGCGTCCCCACGGGTTCCGGAACCAACCCCGTTGGTTCCGTGGGAAACGAGGGCCGCATTATACGCACGGTGGGGCGTTGGTCAACGGCGATGAACAGAAACGTAGTAACGAAAATTCTTGACTTTCTGAATTACTGTTACTACGATAAAGCCGATGAGCACGCACATTCTCTGGGACGAGGCGAAGCGGCAAGCCAACCTCGACAAGCACGGGCTGGACTTCACCGATGCGGTGATGGTGCTCGAGAGCCCGTACCGTCTGGACGTGGAAAGTGTGCGAAGCGGTGAAGAGCGAACTCAGTCGTTCGCTTACGTGTTTGATGTGCTGGCCGTGCTGACGGTTGTGCATGTGGCGCGTGAAGACGCGCTGCGGATCGTGAGCTTTCGGCCGGCGAGCGAAGAGGAAAGGAGCGCTTACCATGGCTGGCTCGAAAGTGACTTCAACGACGGCTAATGCAATGCGCGCCGCTCGCAAGCGCGGCGAGAGCAAGACCGACGTGGCGAAAGTACGTGCCAGGACGCCGTATATTTGGGACGGCAAGAACGAGGACGAGCGGCCGCTGACGCGCGAAGAAATGCAGGCGGGGATTGAGGCGTACCGGAAGCAACGCGGGCGCCCAGTGGGAAGCGACAAGGAGTCAACAACCATTCGATTCGACCGCGACGTTCTTGCGGCCTTCCGTGCCGATGGCCCCGGCTGGCAGACGCGGATGAATGCGGCGCTACGCGATTGGCTCAAAACTCACTCCCCGCGTAATGTCTGAGGCATAACGTGGAAATAACCGGCCTGCGCGGCTTTTCGCGCAGGTCCGGTTGATTGCAGGGTTAGCGCACAGGCGGCCCGAAGAACGACGACGGCCACGCGACGCAAAGGCAGAAACGGCAGGCCAAGACAGACGGCGCGTGGAGCAACCGCCAAGGACCAACTGCCAAGGAAGACCACCGAGGCCACCGCTGCGACGGACGAGGGGCAACGACGCCGCCCGAGCCGAGACACCAGCCGCCAAGACCACCAGGGGTGACGCAC
>DAIDAU010000403.1 GCA_027310465.1 Rhodocyclaceae bacterium | reverse complement strand
CTTCTCGGCGAGCTTCCTCACTTCGTCGGCGACCACGGCGAAGCCGCGCCCCTGCTCGCCGGCGCGCGCCGCTTCGATGGCGGCGTTGAGCGCCAGCAGGTTGGTCTGGTCGGCGATCTCGCGCACCTGCTGCGTCAGCGCGCTGATGGCGCCGGCGCTGGCGGAGAAATCGTCCGCCGCCGCAGCGATGGCGTCGAAGGCCTGGTCCAGCGCGCTGACGCGGTCGGCAAGCGCGTCGGCGCTCTGCCGGCCGTTTTCCGCCCGCTGCAGGCTTTCGTGCGCCTCCTGCTGCACCGCAGTGGAGGTGTCGCGGATGGCGTCGATGGCGACTGTCAGTTCCTCGACGGCCGCCGAGGTGGCGGCGACGAAGCCGTTCTGGTCGGCGATCGCCTTCTCGAGCCGGCCCGAGGTGCCGTCCATGTGCTTCGACAGCCCCGCCATGTGGCCGCCGCTGGTGGTCGCCATGCCCATCACGCCGCAGAAGTTGTCCAGCAGCTCGTTGAACGCCTTGGCGATGCCCTGCACCTCGACGCCGCCGGTCTCCGGCACGCGGCGGCGCAGGTCGCAGCTGCTTTCGATTTCCGTCATGACCCGCGCCGCGTCGGCGATGGGACGGGCGATGCCGCGCGCGATCCACGTCGACACGCCGTACAGCGCCGCGCCGAGCAGCACGACGATCAGCCCGGAATGCAGGGCCTGGCGCCAGAACAGCGCATCGATGTCGTCGATGTAGATGCCCGAGCCGATCACCCAGCCCCACGCCTCGAACTTCTTCACGTAGGAGAGCTTGGGGAAGGTCTCGTCGGTGACGCCGCCGCCCTCTTTCGGCTTGGGCCAGCGGTAGGTGACGTAGCCGTGGCCCGCCTTGTTCGCCACGGCGTTGAAGGCGGCGAACAGATTCATCTTGCCGTCGGTCGCTTCAATGGGGCCGGCCGTGCCCTGCTGCAAGCTGGTGGCGCAGTTGAACTTCGGCATGTCGAGCACCTTGCCGTCGAGCGCGGGCAGGGTTGCATGCATCACCATCTTCGGCACCGGCGTGCCGAGATCGTTGATCCAGAAATATTCCTTGCCCTCGTAGCGCAGCGCCTTGACGGTGTCGACGGCCGCCTTGCGCGCGTCGTCGCCGGAAAGCGCGCCGCGCGTCTCGAGTTCGTGGAAATGCTCGAGCACGCCGTAGGCCGCCTCCACCAGGTGGCGTGTCTTGAGCTTGCGCTCCTCCATCAGGTCGGCCTTCTGGGCCGTGACGGTGACGATCGCGAGGATCGCCAGCACGACCAGCGGCAGCAGGTTGGCCAGTCCGAGCTTGAAGCCTATGCTTTTCATCGTTTCCTCTCTGTTGTCTGCGCTTGCTGGGCAGTCGGGGTGAAGTCGTTCTCGATGCGCTGCGCCTCCGCCGCGATGTCGTCGTCCGTGTCGCGGAAGCGCTCGGCGATGGCGCGGAATTCCTCGTGTATCGCCAGGAAGGCATCGACCAGGTCGGGGTCGAAATGCCCGCCGCGGCCGGCGGCGATGATCTCGACGGCCTTCCCGTGCGGCATGGCCGGCTTGTAGACGCGCCGGCTGATCAGCGCATCGTAGACGTCGGCGACCGCCATCAGCCGCGCGGCGAGCGGGATGGCGTCGCCCGCCAGGCCCTCGGGATAGCCGCTGCCGTCCCATTTCTCCTGGTGGCCGTAGGCGATCTGCTTGGCGCAGGCGAGGAATTCGACCTCGACGCCCAATTGGTTCTCCGCCTGCCGGATGGCATCGCGGCCGAGCACGGTGTGCGACTTCATGATCTCGAACTCGTCCGGCTCGAAGCGGCCGGGCTTCAGCAGGATGCGGTCGGGAATGCCGACCTTGCCGATGTCGTGCAGCGGCGCCGACTTGAACAGCGTCTCGATGTAGTGGTCGGTCAGTTGCGCCGCGAAGCGCGGATGCGCCTTGAGCCGCGTGGCGAGCGCGTGGACGTAGAACTGCGTGCGCCGGATGTGGCCGCCGGTGTCGTTGTCGCGCGTCTCCGCGAGCGACGCCAGCGCCATGATGGTGACGTCCTGGATCGATTGCAGCTCGCGCGTGCGGCGCGCCACCTCCTGCTCCAGGTAGGCGTTCTTGTCGCGCAGGAACTCGGCCGTCGCCTTCAGCGCGAGGTGGTTCCTGACGCGCATCATCACGATCGGCGGACTGATCGGCTTGGTGATGTAGTCGACCGCGCCGAGCTCGAGGCCCATCTTCTCGTCGGCCGCCTCCGCCTTCGCGGTGAGGAAGATCACCGGGATATGGCGCGTCCTGTCGTCGGCCATCAGGCGCCGGCAGACCTCGTAGCCGTCCATGCCGGGCATCATGACGTCGAGCAGGATCAGGTCGGGCGGCGTCTCGGCGGTCGCGATGCGCAGCGCCTTCTCGCCGTTGTTGGCCACCTTGACGCGGTAGTCTTGGGCAAGCAGGCTGCCCATCAGCGACAGGTTCTCCGGCGTGTCGTCGACGACCAGGACGGTGGGCTTCGCGGAACCGCCGATCATGTTGTCCATCTGCCCTCCTTGCTCAGCCAAGTTCGACGTCCAGCCCGGCGGCGACGGTGCGCACCAGCGCGAGCGCGTCGTCGAAGGCGAAGCTTTCGACCGCAGCCACGAGGCGCCGCACGTCGCCTTCGGCCGCGCGGCTCCTGAGCAGTGCGGCGATGCGGCCGACCTGCTCGGCGGCCGCCGGATCGTCGTCCGCCAGCAGGACGGCGAATTCGCGCAGCGCTTCTCCCAGCGCGCCGGCTTCGCAGGTCTCGCCGGCCGCTGCGGCCGTCTCGCCGACGTCCGGCACGGCGCGGCCGATGGCGGCGATCACTTCCGCGAGCAGGCGTTCCATGGCGTCGAGCGAGCCGTCCGGCGGCTCGCCGCCGCTGCCCAGCGCCTGCTCGATCTGCCGGGCCGGCTCGGCCAGCCGGTTCGCGCCGATGCCCGCCGCGAGCCCCTTCAGCGTATGCGCAAGCCTGACCGCGGCTTCCCGGTCGCCGGCGTCGAGCGCGGCGCGGATCTCCGCCGCCGTGCCGGCCTGGCGCGTGCGGAACCACGTCAGCATCTTGCGCAGCAGGCCGACGTTGCCGTCGACGCGCGCCAGCGCGCCGGCGACGTCGATGCCGGCCACGTCAGGCACCTCGGACGCCGGCTGCGCAGCCTCGCATCCGGCCGCGCCCGCCGGCATGCTCGGCGTCACCCAGCGCGCCAGCGTCGTGAACAGCTGGCCGACGTCGATCGGCTTGGCGATGTGGTCGTTCATGCCGGCGGCGAGGCACTTGTCGCGGTCGCCGCTCATCGCGTTGGCCGTCATGGCGATCACCGGCAGCGCGGCATGGCCCGCGGCGCGGATGCGCCGCGTCGCCTCGAAGCCGTCCATCACCGGCATCTGGCAATCCATCAGGACGCCGTCGTAGGCCGTCTGCGCCACCATTTCCACCGCCTCGCCGCCGTGGCGCGCGACGTCGACGCGGATGCCGGCGGCGCTGAGGATCTCCAGCGCCAGCTCGCAATTCACCTCGTTGTCCTCCACCAGCAGCAGGACCGCGCCAGCCAGCGCCTTCTCCGCGTCGCGATGTCCGGCGACGCGCTGCTGGCGGCGCAGCTCGCGGCCGATGTGCTTGCCGAACACCTTCATGATGCTGTCGCAGAGCGTCGACGGGCTGACCGGCTTGACCATCAGCCCCGCGATGCTGACCTGCGCCTGCGCGACTTCCTTCAGCAGGTCCTCGCGGCTGTAGGCGGTCACCATCATGCACACGGGCGCCGCCGGCAGTTCCGCGTCGGCATGGATGCGCCGTATCGTCTGGATGCCGTCGAGCTGCGGCATCAGCCAGTCCACCAGCACCAGCCCGTAAGGCCGGCCCTCCTGGCCGGCGCGCTTGAGCTCCTGCAGCGCTTCCATGCCGCCGCCGACTGCGGCGGCCTCGAAACGCAGCGAGCCCAGCATGGCGAGAAAGATGTCGCGCGCGCTGGCGTTGTCGTCGACCACCAGCACGCGCAAGCCCGGCAGATGCGTCGCCGTGGCGTGCAGCGGCTTCTGTTCGTCATGCAGCCCGAAGCGCGCCGTGAACAGGAAGGTGTTGCCCACGCCGGCCTGGCTC
>DAIDAU010000382.1 GCA_027310465.1 Rhodocyclaceae bacterium | reverse complement strand
GGTTCCATTTGACCAGGCAGATGATGGCAAAGGTCGCGCGCGGACCGTCGGCGTCGTAGCTCTGGCAAGCGGCATAGTAGGCGCCCGAGCGGACCGTCGACTTAAGCACCCTGAGCCCCGTTACGCGGCCCTTCTCGGGATCGGGCGGATAAGTGCACTGGTTGTCGAGATAGGCCTTCGGCGTGGCGAACGGCGACATCCCGCCGCGGGACATGAACAGCCAACCCATGGGGTTTTCTCCTAGAGCAGCGATTGCTCACGCGGGTTGATGGAAAGGCCGGTCTCGCGGATGACCAGAGAGCGGAAGCTGTGCGGCGAGGCGAGCACGGCGATGTCGCAGAAGTGGTTGCGGTCCCCGAGGTAGTCCTGGCGGCCCTTGCAGCGGCGGAACATGACCTCGCGGCCAGGCCGGATGCAGGGGATCGAGACCTGGACGTAGATCTCGTCGCCATGAAGCGTGATCTCGCCCGAGACGGCAGGCCCGGCGAAATTGCTGCGAAGGTCGTACTGGTCGGGGTCGAGACCCAGATGGCGGGCTGCGACCCGGAGCGCGGAGCGGGCCTCGCGGTGGAAGGCGCGCTTGGCTTCGGAGTCATAGCCGATCCCGCGGCGGGCGAGCGCGACCAGCGCGGGCTTGGACTTCAGTTCATCGATCTTGGCGATGCACTGCCGGCGCAGCGGCGTGTCCTCGGTGAAGGTCTCGTCGGGGGCGTGGCCGAGCGCGATGCGGCCGAGGTGCCGGGCCAGCAGGATTGTCGCGGGATCGCGAGCCGGGTCGATGCCAGCGTTGCGCGCGTCCTGCATTGCATCGACCACGGCCTGGGTGGCGGTCGGGATGGTCGCGAGCCCGTCGGGCTGCAACGCGCGGCGATAGCGGAAGTCGAGATCGTAGTTCATGGGCGAAAGTCTCCATCGCGCCCCATGGCGCGCCGGGCTCCCACCCCCTCCCCTTCCCGCTCGCCGCGCGAGCGTGTCCCGTCTGCCGTCAGGCCGCCTCCTTGAGATCGCCCGCAAGCGCCGGGTCGAACTGGCGCAGCCACTTGACCGCCTGCTCGGCCTTGGCGGCAGCATGGAGGATCGCGGTCTTGTCCCCGCGCAGGATCTTCATCCAGTGGTGGATGTAGGAGGCATGGCTGTCGTGAAGTTCGTTGGGCAGGCCGTATTCGGCGCAAAGCGTGGCCTGCGTCAGCGAGGCGACGATCTCCTCGAAGGCGTAGGCATCGTCACCGAAGCGCTTGCCGAACTGCCGGTTGAGCCGCTTGGCGGACCCTGTGGCGTGACCAAGTTCATGGCATCTCGTTGAAAAGTAAGCCTCAATTGAATGAAACGCCTGCGGATGCGGCAGGGTGACCGTATCGCTGACTGTCGAATAATGCGCGCTGTCGCCGCCATGGACGACGCGGATCGGGATCGCCTCGAGGAAATCGCGCACGCCAGCGGACAATTCACCAATCGCGGCGGGGCTAGGCGGCTCAGGGTAATAGTGCCCCGGCAGCCCGTCAATCTGCGAGGGTAGGGTAGGCCCGCAATGTCTCGGTGAGAACATCGCTAGGCCCCCCTCCGAACCGAACGTGCACCTTTCAGCGCATTCGGCTCTCCACGACTGCGTGCTATCCGACGTTGGCGGTCGGTCGGCTGTCCGGCATGGACATCGTTGTGACAGCGAGAGCACAAGACCATGCGCTTGCGCTGACGGGCGGCCGCCATATGGCGACTGAACCCGGCATGCTGCAATTCGCCGATCCTGCGGACGTGATGAACCTCACAAGGCTGGTCACTGCTGCCACAACGCTCGCATTCGCGGGCGTTGAGCCGCTCGACCAGCTCTGTCCTGCTGAACACAAACTTGGCTGAGGAAGGGATATCGATCCCGCCCCAGGTGCGCGTGTGTCGCTGGAGGTCCTTCAACTGCCACAGTTTTATTGTCCGGGTGGTGTCTCCCACCTCGTAGCTGATATAGAAGTCCATACCGCGACGCAGTTTGGCGAAGACCCTGCGAGCCGATGTCCTGTGCTTTCCGGCGATGGTTTTCACGCATGAGAGCAAGGCGAAGTAGCCTGCCTTGTTCAGCTTGCGTTTCACGTCGTCAGCAATGGCATAGTAGTTCGCAAAGCCGCGCCATTCGGCGTTATAGGCAAG
This sequence comes from Rhodocyclaceae bacterium, assembly GCA_027310465.1. Classification (GTDB taxonomy): domain Bacteria; phylum Pseudomonadota; class Gammaproteobacteria; order Burkholderiales; family Rhodocyclaceae; genus Nitricoxidireducens. The sequence continues at coordinate 3,363 of DAIDAU010000382.1, read as the reverse complement.
GACGATTTCCACATCGCTTGCGAAGCGCAAGGCCGCTCGCCCAACAGGTCTGAAGCTGTCATAGTCGCCCCATTCCTTTGAGTTGACGAACCGCACGACGCGGTCCCTTGGCACCAGAAGTTTCATCCGGTCGGCCAAGCCTCGCCGCACTGTCGGACGACCATCGAAGATCGCCTTGTGCGGATTGGGATTGGTCATGGTCCGGACTTCATATCCGAGGAACCGTGCCCCATCCGAAGCCTTGTGGATTCCGCTTTTCTCGGCGGACACGGCTAACTTCAGGTGATCGGACAGGTAGGTCCTGACCTCCTCCATGATTTGTCGTGCTTCCGATTTGCTACCCGTGACGCCAATTAGGAAGTCGTCGGCGTATCGGCAGTAGCGCAGTCTCCTGTAGTTCGGATCAAAGGCGTCGCTGGCCGGAACGGCAAGCCGTTCCGCCTTGAGCCGACCGATCTCTTCCAAGAAGGAAGTGACTCTGGGATCGTCGCCGCGCCCTTGGGCGCGAAGTTGATCGACAGTGCGGCGGACATAGGACAGGCGGCTCCTGATGCGCCGGGCATCAGGGGATGGCGATCGCTGCTTCCCTTTGTCGAAGCCAGCCATCTTGGCCTCCATGAACATATCCAGTTCATGCAGGTAGATGTTAGCCAGCAACGGGGAGACGACCCCGCCTTGGGGCGTTCCGCTGTAGGTTCTGTGAAAAACCCAGTCCTCGACATACCCTGCCTTGAGCAGACTCCGGATGAGCCGCACGAAGCGACGATCCGCAATCCGTTTTTCGAGCAGGGATACGAGCACATCATGATCGATGTTGTCGAAGAACCCGACCACATCGACGTCGATCAGCCATTTTACCCCGGTCCAGATGGCGCGGATCGATTCCAACGCCGTGTGGCATGAACGCTTCGGGCGGAACCCATGAGAGTGTCTGGAAAACAGCGGCTCATAGATTTGCTCGAGGAGCGTCCGCACCACTTCTTGGACCAGCTTGTCCTCCGTGGTCGGCACGCCAAGTGGCCGTTTCTGGCCATTGGCTTTCGGGATATACACCCGTCTTGCCGGTTGAGGTCGATAGGTCCCGTTCGCGAGCCGTTCGATGATGGACGTGACCTTGTCGGGCGAGAAGCCGTCGAAAGTCTGACCATCAACTCCGGGCGTCATCGCCCCTTTATTCGGGGCGATCCGCTGGTAGGCATGCTCCCAGAGGAGCGGGCATTTCAGCAGGCGATAGAGACCGTTGACCTTCCGACCCGACCTGATGACGGTCGGGAGTGATCTGACGGCCCTCTCAATGGTATCTGGCAGCATTAGCACACCTCCTTTTGAGGTCGTCTGATCGCAGTCGCTGCCGCCCTTCCCCCGGTCGGTTAGGCTTTCGCCCGGGTCACCCCGAACTTATACCGCCGATCGTCCGCCGATTCCTCGGCGGCTGTCCCGGCCATTACGCCGGGCATTTGAGTAATATGGCGGCTCCGTGCCCATACAGGTCGCTGGTCGTCCCAGTGCCTGCTGCAGGGCATCCCGTAATTACGGAAATTGGAGATACGACGTGGTTAGGTGCCCCGTTCGTTCACTTACCCCTCCCTATAGAGGGTGCGTCAGAGAGGCTGGCGCGCTCGCGGAAGTCCCGCTTGCTGTGGAGGAACTCAACGCCCTTTCCTCCGTCTCTCTGATATGCCGCGTCAACCATTCTGCGACATCGCCACGTTATCAGCCGCTGCAAACTGGGGTTCAGGCAGTATAGCTTTCACCATACACGTCTTGCCCTGATCCCTGGCGCCGCAAATGGCTTTGGCGCTTCGGGACCTTTTCTGAACATGCTATTGTTCCCCGTCCCTTTCGGGATCGCAGCCATTTCTGGCCGAGGTTAATCCAGTGGGCATGATCTATAGCCAGCAAGATCAGCTATCCATGATAGCACTCCTTTATTCCCGCCGTTACGGCGCACCATTGAAAACGCTGTAGGATCGCATGAACCGGATGGTTTTCGACGTCTCCTCGCCAGTCGCCTGATCTACGTCGGTCTTGCTCGTGCTGTTGAAATAGATGCTCGGCTCGGCCGTCTCACCCTTGCGCACTTGCCCGCCCAGTTCCTGAGCCTGACGAAAGGTCATCCAGTAGCGCGAGGCGTAGCCGAAGCAGTCGGCGACAGCCCAGAGATAGAGGCGATTGATCCCGGTGTAGGGCAGTCCGCCCGCACGCAAGGGCGCGCCCCCTGCCCCGGTCTTTTTCCAGGGCCGCCGCCAGGGCAGTGTGCCGGCCTCGATCCGTGCAATGATGAGATTGGTGATTTCCTGCGCGACATCGCGCTTGGGTCCGCGGCGCATCGGCATTTCCCTTCTTGGAAGAAAAAGGCCCGGTCACTCGAGTGAGCGACCGGGCCAGGACATCAGGAGGAGGGTGAGGCGTTCAGGCAGCCACTGCCGAGTCTGTGGCGGCGCCTTCGGGTTCCTCTTCGGCATCCGGCAGTGCGACCACCCCCTCGATCGCGTCGATGTCGGCCTTGCCGTCTTCGGAGGCATCAGGATCAGCGCTTTGTGCGCCCTCCGGCATGGCCGCACTGAACTTCATGGCCTCGGGCAGCCAGGCAAGGGCGGCTTCCTTGACCTCCTGCTCGATGATCGCCTTACCGGCGAAGATCGTCTCGCACGTCTTGGCGAGGTCCGCCTTCTTGGACGCCGCATAGCGCGCAGCGAGGTCACTTCCGCCAACCTCGGTCAGCGCGGCGAGGCAGGAAGTCTTGCTCACCCGGTCGAAGAAATTCTCGGCAGTCGGCCGCCACAGAGCCGCAACGTCGACATCGAGCATCGACCCAAGCACGGCATGAACCGGATGATACTCGGATCCATAGCCCTTCTTGGCCTCGAGCGAGAGCGCCACCGCATAGGCAAGCCAGGCCGCCTTAGCGTCATCTTCGAGGTCGCGGAAGGCGATGAAACGGGCCGCAACACTGCCCTGCTCCTGCCACGCCTTGTCGAGACCATCCTCGGCCTCGGCGAGAATGCCCTCGGCCGCTGATTGCGGAACCTCGCCGGTCGCAGGATCGCTCGGCCGTCCCGCCTTGATCGAGGTGCCCTTCCCCTCATAGCTGCGATTGTCCGCGAGCGCGAAGATGGCGAAATCGAGGGCAAGCCCCGGATCGCCAAGCAGGCAGGCCGACAGGATATTGCGGCGCTGAACGGCGAGCTCGTCGAACAGCCTCGCGCTGATCGGCTTCTCGCTTCCGGGTGCGATCGCCTCAGGCCGTGCGGGAGCACCACTTGCGCGGCTCCCTGAGGTCGGCGCTGGCTCTTCTGCCGTTGCGGTGACATTGCCTTGGTCATCAGTCTCGAACGACAGCCGCTTCTCGCTGTAGTAATC
>DAIDAU010000353.1 GCA_027310465.1 Rhodocyclaceae bacterium | reverse complement strand
GCTATACCTCCCGATGCCGCTCGTCGGCAGCGTTTCTTTTCTGCAACGCGCCCGCGTTCGGTGACCCCCCTGTTCGAGGACAACGACATTGAGAAACACCCCAGGAAATATGCCCCTTCCCGAGCCCCCGGGTGCTCTTTACGTGAGCACCGCTTATGTCCTCGACCCCCACCGGCCGTGCGCCGGTCCTTCAACCCATCGACATCCTCGACGCGCCGTTTGGCAAAGCACCGGACGTATCGCTGCATGTCGCCTATGATCCAGCATTCGACCTCCATCGCCCCGGCGCCGGCGAACTCGCGCTGGCTTTCCGGATGTTCGATGAACTGCTGCGTGACACCCCTTTTGACCAGTGGGAGCACTGAAATGGCCGTTGCCCTGTATCCAAGAGTCTCCACGGTCCGCCAAGCCGAGGCCGACCTTTCCATCCCCGATCAACTCAACCAGATGCGCACCTGGTGCCAGGCCAACGGCTTCACCGTCGCCCGCGAGTACGTCGAGCCCGGCGCCTCGGCCACCGACGACAAGCGGCCCGTCTTCCAGCAGATGATCGACGACGCGACGCGCAAGCCCTATCCCTACGAGGCCATCATCGTCCATTCGCGCTCGCGCTTCTTCCGCGACATGTACGGCATGCTGCACTACGAGCGCCTGCTCGCCCAGGCCGGCGTGCGCGTGATTTCCATCACGCAGCCGACCACCGACGACGAGACCGGGGAGCTGTTGAAGCACCTCATCTCGATGATGGACGCCTACAGCTCGAAGGAGAACGCCAAGCACACCAGCCGCGCGATGAAGGAGAACGCCCGCCGGGGTTTCTTTAACGGCTCCCGGGCGCCCTTCGGCTATCAGGTGGTGGCCACGGACATCCCAGGCCACAAAGGCAAGGTGAGAAAGCGCCTGGCGGTCGATGACAGGGAGGCCCGCGTGGTGCGCCACATTTACGCGCTCTACCTGCACGGCCTCGACGGCCACCCGATGGGCATGAAGACCATCGTCAAGCACCTCAACGACGCCGGGACCCTCATGCGCGGGCGGCCCTGGCGCATTCAGAAGCTTGCCGACGTGCTGACGGACCGCACCTATCGCGGCGAGTATTGCTACAACATGCGCGACTCGCGCAGCGGAGAGCTGCGGCCGGAGAGCGAATGGGTGCGCTGCGCCGTCGAGCCCATCATCGATGCGGAGACCTTCGACGCGGTGCGCCGCCAGCGCGCGTCGCGCGACCCGAAGAAGCAGACCTTGGCGGTGGCCCGGCAGGCGACGAGCCCGACGCTCCTGGCCGGCAAGATCAAGTGCGATTGCTGCGACGTGGCGATGACCCAGGCCAGCGGCAAGGGCGGCCGCTACCGCTACTACAAGTGCGCCAACCGGATCGCCATCTCGGCGTCGATCTGCGACACGCCCAACCTGCCCCTGGATCGCATGGACCGGTTGATCCTGGAGCGCCTGGTCGACAAGGTGCTCACGCCCGAGCGGGTGACGGCGATGTTGAAGGAGTGGCTCGCGCATCAGGCAAAGCGCCAGGACCAGACCGACGGGGAGGTGAAGCGCCTGGAACGGGCGCTGCAAACGGCCGACGACGGCCTGAACAACCTCTACGCCGCCATCGAGAAGGGCGTGGTGGCGCTGGATTCGACCTTGCAGGCGCGGGTGAATACCCTCAAGGATGAGCGCGAACGGGTGCAGGCGGAGCTGGCCTTGGCGAAGCGCGACCGGCCGTCGCCGCGCAAGCTGTCGCCCAAGCAGGTGGCCTACGCCTGTCAGCGGATGCGGGAGATGCTGCTCGACACCGACAAGGGCTACGGCAAGCAGTTGCTGGGGCTGCTGGTGACGGAGATTCGCGTCAAGCCGGGTACCGTGACCATGACCGGCAGCACGGCCATGCTCAACCAGGCGGTCTCGGACATGAAACCGGGCACCCCGTTTGAGGTGCCCAGCATTGTGATGGGTTGGCGCGCCCGGAGAGATTCGAACTCCCTACCCCTTGGTTCGTAGCCAAGTACTCTATCCAGATGAGCTACGGGCGCTTAGGAGCCGCGCATTATACGCAGGGCCTCGCAAAAAATCGAGAGGCCGCGAGAAATTTTCTTGCGTCGCGACGCGGCGCCGCGCATTGCCCGGCAGCGCTACGTCTCGACGCGATTGCGCCCGCGCTCCTTCGCGCGGTAGAGCGCCGCGTCGGCTGCGGCGATGAGCGCTTCGATGCCGCTCGCCTTTCCGTCCGACGCCTGCGCGGCGGACACGCCGAGGCTCACCGTGTAGCGCGGCAGCCCGTTGCCCGGCGAGGTCTCGATCTCGCGGCGGATGCGCTCCGCGACCTGCCTCACTTCGGCCAGCCCGGTGTCCGGCAGCAGGATCACGAACTCCTCGCCGCCGAAGCGCGCGAGGATGTCCGGCACGCGCAGCATGTCGCCGGCGCGGTTCGCGTAGTCCTTGATGACGAGGTCGCCGACGTGGTGGCCGTGCGTGTCGTTCACCTTCTTGAAGAAGTCGATGTCCGAGGTGATGGCCGCCAGCGGACGGCCCGAGCGCGCGCTGCGCGCCCATTCGATCCCGGCGCGGCTGAAGAAGGCGCGGCGGTTGAAGACGCCGGTCATCGGATCGCGCGTCGCCATGAACTCGAGCTCGACGCGCAGGCGTTCGTTGGCGAGCAGGATGAAGCCGATCGACAGGCCGAGCACGCCGAGCGAGAACATCGCGAGGTAGACCTGCTGGACCGGATTGCGGTCGAAGACGGCGTCGATCTCGTCGACGGCGTTGGACAGCGTGGCCATGCGCCAGACGGCGACGGCGACGCCGAGCACGAACACCACCGTCAGGAAGCGCCGGCCGAAACCGGCGGGCTCGGCGCGCCACGCCAGCCAGGCGCCGACGCCGAAGAAGCCGATCTGCGCCAGCGCCATGACGAAGATGCGGCCCTGGTAGCTGTGCGAGCCGTAGGTCAGCCAGACGATCAGGATCAGCGCGGCGGCAATGCCGTCGAGCGTCGGCCGCCAGGCCGGCGTGCGCCCGGCGTAGCGCCGCAGTCCGATCACCAGCAGGAACTGCCCGAGCAGCAGCATGGCGCTGGCGGCCACGATGGCGAGGCTGTCCGCGACGATGCCCCGCAAGGAGGCCAGCCCCGAGGCGCAGGCGACCAGCACCACGGCCTTCGCCCAGTCGCGCAGTCCTTCGATGTCGTCGGGAAAGCTGCGCGCCTGCACCCACAGCACCAGGGCGCAGAGCACGCCGAGCAGGTTGGCGACCAGCAGCAGGGTGCGGGGATCGACGAGTTCCATCGTTGCGGTCGGCGGGCTCGCGGCAGCGGCGTGTGAATGGATGGCGAAGTTTAGCCGAGGCGCAGCCGCGAGGCCGCCATTCCGGATGAGTTTGTGAGAAACTCCGCGGACAGCCGGGCGGGACTGGCCGCCGCCATGGCGCCGACGGAGAAGCGTTTTGTCCGAAAAGACCAGCGTCACCAACCATGCGCCGAAAGCCATCGACACGCTGATCGGCGCCGGGATGCGCATCGAGGGCGACATCGCGTGCACCGGCGTGCTGCGGGTGCAGGGCGAGATTCTCGGCAACGTCTCGTGCCAGGAAAATCCGAAAGCCACGCTGATGGTCGATGGCGCGGGAAAGGTCTCGGGCACGGTGCGCGCCTCGCATGTGGTCGTGCGCGGCGGCATCAGCGGCCCCGTCCGCTCGCTCCAGTCCATCGAGGTCCATCAGGGCGGCTCCATCACCGGTGACGTCTCCTACAAGGAAATCGCGGTTCATGCCGGCGGCGTCGTCGACGGGTTGCTGAGGCCCGAGCGCTTGCCGGAGGCCGCCGCGGCCGCGCCCGAGAGCCGGGCGAAAGCGCCGGAAAGCATGACCTCTGCGGCGATTGCCGAAGTGAACGGCGCCCCGGCGCGCTTCGGCGGTGCGCGCGGCATCGCCCTCGTCGCCCTGGTCGCCGCTCTTGTCGGCGCCGTCGTGTGGATCGATCGCAACCCGGAAGTCCTCGGCCGCCGCGGCGACGGCGCCGCGCCCAAGCCCGATGCCGCCGCCAAGGCGCCCGGCACGGACACGCTGGGCGAATCGGCCGCGCCGCCCGCCCGCGTCGCGGCTTCGGCTGATGCGCCCGTACCGCCCGCCGAGAAGAACGCGGTTCCGATCGCGATCGCACCCGCTGCGACGCCGCCCGACGCCGCGTCGCCGGCTGCCGCGGAGCCGGCCGGAAAGGGCGACGACAATGTCGTCGCGGTGCGCGGAACCAACCCCAGCCGGCCGTCGGGCGTCTTCCTGCTGATCAGCAACGAGCCGTCCGTGCTCTATCGCAAGATCAACGGCGAACCGGGCGACGGCGCACGCGTCACGGTCCCCGCCGGCGAAAAGGTCAGCGTCGCGATCGCGCGCGACGAACTGATCCGCGTTGCGCAAGGCCGCGACGTGATGATCTTCTACCAGGGCAAGAAGGTTTCGCGCGACGTCATCGACAGCGGCTCCTGGATCAGCTTCGTTCCGAAGTAGCCCGCTCCGTCACCTCGGCAAAAGGAAAGAGGCCGCGCCCGCCGGACGCGGCCTCCGCACGTGCTGCCGCTACTGCGTGGTGGGGCGGTTCCACCAGCCGCCGATGTCGCGGTCGGTGCCGAGCGCCCAGATCGCCAGCACGGCGATCACGATGCCCAGGATCACGTCGTTCGACGCCGCCGCCCGGTCGCCGCTGAAGCGCAGCGCCCAAGGCGAAATCACCAGCCAGATGCCCAGGATGAAGTTCACCCACTCTTCCCAGGCGGTGACGTTGAAGAGCTCGAGCGCCGCCAGCACCGCGACCACGATGCCGATGACCACCGCGTTCGAGGTCGCCGCGGAGTCGGCGCTATACGCCAGCACCCAGGGCGAAACGATCATCCACAAGCCGAGCACGATATTGACCGGGTCTTGCCAGTGCTTCATCTTCGCAGCCATGTCTTCCTCCATCCGTCGATGAACGCTTATTGGACGCCGCGCCGAAAAGGCGAGTTCCCCCTCGGACGCGACTTGCGGGCCTTCCCTCTTCGGTAGAGTTCCTGCATGATTCGGGAATATGGAACCTGCAGTACGCGAACTCCTCTTCCTTGCGAGACGGCCGCGCGACCTCGACACCGTCGTCCTGGCAGGCGTGATAGGCACGGCGCTGGAGGCCGGCCGCAAGCCGCTGATTCGCGGCCTTTCGGAAGCGCGCTTCGAGAAGCTGCTCAACGAATTCTTCATCGGCGTCGCGCTCGCGAACGGCCCCGCGGGCGAGTCCGGCGACGACGAATTCGCGGACCTGCTCGAACTGCTGCTCGAAAGCCGCAGCGAGCCGTCCGAGCCCTCCGCCTGGCTCGCCTACGCCGTCGCGTCGGCGGCGATGGGCCCGAACCATCTCTGGCAGGACATGGGACTGCCGAACCGCAGGCAGCTCTCCGACTTCCTGCGCTTGCGCTTTGCGCCGCTGGCCGCACGCAACACCGAGGACATGAGGTGGAAGGAGTTCCTCTTTCGCCAGATTGGCGAGCGTACCGGCGTGCCGCGCGGCAAGTCGCCGCATTGCGACGACCGCGGCGATTGCGCCGTCTGCTTCGGCTCCGAGGATGACTGACGCCGACCTTCAGGCCGTCTGGCTGACGCTGCGCCTGGCCGCCGCGTCGACGCTGGCGCTGCTGCTGGTCGGCACTCCCCTGGCGTGGTGGCTGGCGCGCGCGCGCGGCCAGCTGCGCAACGCGGTCGGCGCGCTGGTCACCCTGCCGCTGATCCTGCCGCCCACCGTGCTCGGCTTCTACCTGCTGGTGCTGCTCGGACCGCAAGGTCCCTTGGGCAAGCTTACGCAGGCGGCCGGCCTCGGCTTGCTGCCGTTCACCTTCGCCGGCCTGGTCGCCGCGTCGGTGATCTACTCGCTGCCCTTCGTCGTGCAGCCGCTGCAGCAGGCCTTCGAGGCGATCGGCGAGCATCCCCTCGAAGCCGCGGCGACGCTGCGCGCCGGCCCGTGGGACAGCTTTTTCTCCGTCGTGGTGCCGCTGGCGCGGCCGGGCTTCGTCACCGGCGCGGTGCTCGCCTTCGCGCACACCATCGGCGAATTCGGCGTCGTGCTGATGATCGGCGGCAACATCCCCGGCAAGACGCAAGTGCTCTCGATGGTGGTCTACGATCACGTCGAAGCGCTCGAATACGGCCAGGCGCACTGGCTCGCCGGCGGCATGCTGGCGTTCTCCTTCGCAGTGCTGCTGGCCGTCAACCTGCTGAAGCGCGAACGCGCATGACGATCCGCGCGCGCTTCCAGTTGCCCTACCCCGGCTTCGCGCTCGACGTCGACCTCGATCTGCCGGGCCGCGGCGTCACCGCCCTGTTCGGCCCTTCGGGCTCGGGCAAGACCACGCTGCTGCGCTGCATCGCCGGCCTCGAGCGCGGCGCCCGAGGGCAGCTCGAGGTCGCGGGCGAGACCTGGCAGAAGGACGGCTTCTTCCTGCCGACGCACCGGCGCCGGCTCGGCTACGTGTTCCAGGAAGCGCGCCTGTTCCCTCATCTCACGGTGCGGCGCAATCTCGAATTCGGCCAGCGCCGCGTCCCGACGGAGCAGCGGCGCGTCGCCTCCGACCACGCCGTCGAGCTGCTCGGCCTGGACCATCTGCTCGACCGCCTGCCGCACGGGCTCTCGGGCGGCGAGCGCCAGCGCGCCGCCATCGCGCGCGCGCTGCTGACCAGTCCGCGCCTGCTGCTGATGGACGAGCCGCTGGCCGCGCTCGACGTCGGCCGCAAACAGGAAATCCTGCCCTACCTCGAGCGCCTGCACGACGAGCTGGAGATTCCCGTGCTCTACGTCAGCCACGCGCCCGACGAGGTGGCGCGGCTCGCCGACCACATCGTCGTCATGGACGCCGGCCGCGCCGTGGCGCAGGGGCCGCTCGCCGAGACCATGGCGCGCATCGATTCGCCGGTGCGGCTCGGCGAGGACGCCGGCGTCGTGCTCGACGGCCGCGTCGCCGAGCGCGACGAGAACTGGCACCTGGCGCGCATCGAGTTCGACGGCGGCTCGCTGTGGCTGCGCGACGGCGGCCACGGCGCCGGCCAGCGCGTGCGCGTGCGCATCCTCGCGCGCGACGTCAGCATCGCGCTGGAGCCGGCGCACGAATCGAGCATCCTCAACACGCTGCCGGCCGCGGTCGTCGAGCTCGCCGGCGAATCGCATCCCGCCGTCATGCTGGTGAAGCTGCAGGTCGGCGGCTCGCCGATCGTCGCGCGCCTGACGCGGCGGTCCGCCTGCGGGCTCGAGCTCAAGCCGGGCCGCCGGGTGTTCGCCCAGATCAAGGCCGCCGCGCTGGTCTGAACGGCAGCGGCCGTCGCGCCGTCAGCGCCGGTCGCGCAGCGGCGCACGCCGCGCCGACGGCGCTGCCGCTCGAGTGGGCGCGCCGGGAACTCCCTACCGCGGCCCGGACAGCCCCGGGAGGCGATCGCCGAAATTCACCAGCACGACGCCGAGGACGGTCAGCAGTCCGCCCAGGACCCGCGGCGCGGTGAGCTCGCGCACGGGCACGCCGAGCAGGCCGACGCGGTCGAAGGCCAGCGAAGCCAGGATCTGTCCGCCGATGATGAGCGCCAGCATGACCGCGAAGCCGAGGCGCGGCGCCAGCAGGATCGTGCCGAACACGAACAGCGCGCCCATGGTTCCGCCGGTCAGCTGCCACCACGGCGCCTGCGCGATCTGCCCCATGCTCGCCCACTTCTCCTGCAGCGCCACGGCGGCGAGCGCCAAGGTGACGGTGCCGCAGGCGAAAGACACCAGGGCCGCCATCACCGTGCTGCCGCCTATCGTCATCTTGAGCTGGTTATTGACGGCGGCCTGGAGCGGAACGACGAGGCCGATGCCCAGAGCGAGTAGCGCGTAGATGATCTGCATGGAATCTCCCGGGGAAATCGCTTGGGCACGCGTTGCACCAAGCGTACCGGGAGAATAGCGCGGCGCGGAGTCGCCGCGGTCCTGCCTTACCGCTGTCCGGTGCGCAGCCACTCCATGAAGGGCTTGCGGCAGTCCTGCCGCCATTGGCAGGGCTTGGTGCAGAAGTCGCCCTGGCGGGTGGCGAAGCATGGCCTTTCGACGCGGCAGAGCTGGATCACCTTGACGAGCAGCTTCTTGGTGGTGCACGACACCGTGACCATGGAAGGCAGCCGATAGTCCAGGCCGCTCAGGTTTTCTATCGCGTTCATGCCGATGCCCTCCCGTATGGATCGGACTCCGGAGAAAGGCGGTGCCGGGCATTACACCCGGCACCTGACCCACGAAGAGTCGAGGAGGAGTCCGCGACATGCCATAAGGCTACTTCATCGACCCATTCAGAATAAATACGCGCGACCGCGTATAAGGAAGCGCCCCTAGGGGAAGCCCTGCGGTATCAGTCGTGGAGGCCCGCGGCCTGCGCGATGCGGACGAGATCGAGCAGGCTGGCGGAACTCGTCTTGTGCATCACGCGCGCCTTGTGGATCTCCACCGTGCGATGGCTGATGCCGAGGCGGCGCGCGATCTCCTTGTTGCTCATCCCCGAGACCGCAAGCTCCATGACTTCGCGTTCGCGCTCGGTCAGCGTGGCCATGCGCGCGCTCGCCGATCCGTTCTTCTCGGCTTTCTCGCTGAGCCGCTCGCTCTCGCGCAGCGCCTCGCGCACGCTGCGCACCAGCGCCTGCCCCGTGACCGGCTTGGTGAGAAAGTCGATCGCGCCCGACTTGATGGCGCGCACGCTCATCGGGATGTCGCCGTGTCCGGTGAGGAAGATCAGCGGCAGCGCGACGCCGCGCCGCGTCAACTCCTCCTGCAGCTGGATGCCGTCCATGCCCGGCATGCGGATGTCGGCGACGATGCAGCTGCGGCTCGGCGCCGCGGCGCAGACGGCGAGAAACGCCTCGGCGCTCTCGAACGCCATGATGTCCAGATCCTCCTGTTCCAGCAGCAGCGTCAGCGACTCCCGCACGGCGGGATCGTCGTCGACGACGAAGACCGTGGCCTCGGCGTTCATGACAGGGCGGGGATGATCATGTGGAACATGGCGCCGGGCTTGCTGTCGGTATCCGCCCAGAGCTGGCCGCCGTGCGCCTTGACGAGCGCCCGGCTGATCGCCAGGCCGAGCCCGACGCCGTTCGGCTTGGTGGTGAAGAACGGATCGAAGGCGTGGCCCACGGCCTCGTCGTCGAGGCCCGGTCCGTTGTCCTGCACCGTCACCTGCACCCCGGCGTCGCATCGCGCCGTGCGGATGCGGATCGTCGCGTCGCCGCGCGCGACGCCGGCGCCGCGCATCGCATCGACGCTGTTGTGCAGCAGATTGACGAACACCTTCTGCAGTTGCAGCCGATTGCCTTGCACCGGCGGCAGGTCGGCGGCGAGGTCCGTGACCGGCCGGAAGTCGCCGTAGCCGCCCTCGTCGGCGATCGCCAGCGATTCGTGGACCAGCTGGTTGACGTCGACCGGCTCCGACTTGTCGTCGCCGTAGCGCAGGAAATCGAGCAGCTCGTGCAACGTATATCCCGCCCGGTGCGCCTGTTCCATCGCGCCTTCGAGCGCGCGCCGCAGCTTCTCCGGATTCTTGATCCCGCCGCGCAGCATGCGCAGCGCCGCCTCGCTGTAGGCCGATACGGAAACCAGCGGCTGATTCAGTTCGTGGGCGATCGCGGCGGCCGTCTGCGCCGCCACCTGCTGCTTGATCAGCTGTTCCATGTCGCTGCGCCGCTCCAGCAGCTCCTTTTCGAGCTTCTTCTTCGCGGTGACGTCCTTCATGGTGCCGACGATCCGGACGGCGCGGCCGTTCTCGAACAGCACCTGCCCGTTGGCGGCGATATGCCGCACGCTGCCGTCCCTGCGATTGACGACGCGATATTCGGCCGCGTAGCCGCCGTTGCCGCCCGGCCGCACCGCCTTGTCGAGGGCCGCCAGCGGCACGCTGCGGTCGTCCGGATGCAGGCCTTCGAGGAAGGTCGCGAAGGTCGCCGGCTCGTCGGGCTCGACGCCCCAGAATTCGCGCGCCCGCTCGTCCCAGCGGTAGGTGCCGTTGACGATGTCGCGATCGAAGATCGCCAGGCCGGCGGCCGCCTTCGCCAGCTGGAGCCGGTTTTCGCTCGCCTCGAGCTCGGCGATCGCCTGCTTCAGCTCGCTGATGTCCGTCTTCACCCCGACGTAGTGGCTGATCCGCCCGTCGGGCTGGCGCAGCGGCGAAATGGTCACCGTCTCGACGTACTTGGAGCCGTCCTTGCGGCGATTGACGAATTCGCCGCGCCAGACCTTTCCTGCCCTGAGCGCGTTCCAGAGCGCCTCGTAGGTTTCCGGCGAGGTGCGCCCGGACTTGAGGATGCGCGGATTGCGCCCGATCGCCTCGCCCATCGAATAGCCCGACGCCGCCGTGAAGGCGGGGTTCACGTATTCGATGCGCCCTTCCAGGTCGGTGATGATGATGGTTGCCGGACTCTGCTCCACCGCCAGCGACAGCTTGCGCAAATCCGACTGGGCCTGCTCGCGCTCGGCGAAGGCGATCGCCAGCGAGATGCCGACGGTCGCGAACGTGAGGATGAAGACCCAGGCGTTGAGCAGCTCCGTCAGGATCAGGTCGTCCGCAAACAGCCCCTTGCCGAGGGCGACGCCGACGAACATCTGCACGATGGCGACCACGATCAGCAGCAGCACGCCGTGCACGCCGAGGCGCACCGCGGCCCAGGCCACCATCAGGTACATCCAGTAGGTGCGGCCGTAGGACCCCAGCAGGTCGTGGAACCAGTCGAGGAACACGACCTGCCCGATCAGGATCGAAACCGCGAACACCAGCGCGGCCTCCAGCAGGTGCCACGGCCGGGGCGGAAGGCGCCGCCACACCAGCACCAGCGGCGTGACGACGACGATGCCGAGCGTGCAGCCCATCCAGCAGTGCGCGACCGCGTGCCAGAAGTCGCCGCGCGCGATTTCGCCGGAAGCCAGCAGCGCCGTTCCGCCGATCAGCGCGCCGACCGCCGGGCTCGCCATGCCGCCCAGCCAGCACAGCCGGAAAAACTCGCGCAGCGACGAGAGCGAGGTGTCGAAGCCGCCCTTGCGGTTGAGCAGCCAGGCACCGATCAAGGGCTGTATGGCGCCGCCGAGCGCGATGGCGGCGGCGGCGCCGGGCTGCACTCCGGCCCAGAGTTGCCCGCCCAGCGCGCCGACGTAGATCGCCGCCGCGAACTCCTTTCCGCCGAGCAGCACGGCCGCCAGGGCAACCCCGGCGGCGGGCCAGAAGATGCTGGTCAAGCCGTTGTCGGAGTAGAAGGCCAGGGCGGCCTTGGCCAGGAGCGCATAGACGAAGGCCGTCGCGGCGAGCCACGGCAGCGGGGGAAGTCGAACCGCGGTCCTAGGAATCGCTAGCATTGCGAATCGGTCGTGCGGGCTGTCTTGCGTCTCCGGCCGGAGATTCGGCTCGGGTCGTCACCGTATGCCATTGCCGGCCGCGCGTCAATGGATTCGGTATAAGGGCGAGCCCTTATCGCCGGCGGGCGGCCTCAGTTGCCGACCAGGTTGAGGATCTGGAATTCCTCGCCGTCGAGGAAGATGCTGTGCCGATACAGCGAAATCTCCTGCACGCCGATCTCCACGCGGCTGCGCGTCGTCAGGTCGCGCACCTCGACCCTGTCGTCCGCGCCGCAAAGACGCTGGGTGACCGGTCCCGGAACATCCTTGGACCGCAGCACCAACCGATACTGTCTGGCCATCGCCCTATCCCTCCTGCGTATGCGACGCAGGAAGCCTATCCGCGGGCGCAGTTGAAATCACCTGTCGTGGCCGGACGACAGGGCTTGGCCATCATGATCCTATTGCGGCCCCAGCACGCGCAACACGTCGGCGAGCGTCGTGAGCCCTTGTGCAGCCTTGGCCAAGGCGTCTTCGAGCAGCGAGGCCATGCCCTTCCGCCTCGCGAGCTGCCCGATCATGAGGATGTCGGTGCCGCTGGCGATCAGTTGGCGCAGTTCGTCGTCCACCAT
Organism: Rhodocyclaceae bacterium; assembly: GCA_027310465.1. Lineage (GTDB taxonomy): Bacteria > Pseudomonadota > Gammaproteobacteria > Burkholderiales > Rhodocyclaceae > Nitricoxidireducens. The sequence continues at coordinate 1,849 of DAIDAU010000353.1, read as the reverse complement.
CAGCACCTCATAGATTCCCAGCCGCCCGCGGTAGCCGCTGCCCTGGCAGTGCGGGCAGCCGCGTCCCCGGTAGAACGCCGCGTCGGCCGGCGGCGCGTCCAGGCCGAGTTGCGCAAGAGTATCCGCCGAAGGCATGTCCGGCTCACGGCAGTCCGTGCAGATGCGCCGCACCAGCCGTTGGGCGATCACGCCTTCGAGCGCGCTCGCCACGACGATCGGTTTCATACCGAGATCGAACAGGCGCGACAGCGTCGCCACCGCCGAATTGGTGTGCAGCGTCGAGAACACCTGGTGGCCGGTGAGCGCGGCGTGGAAAGCGACCTCGGCGGTCTCGAGGTCGCGGATTTCTCCCAGCAGGATCACGTCCGGATCCTGGCGCAGGATCGAGCGCAGCACCACCGGAAAGGTCAGTCCGATCTTTTCGCGGATCAGCACCTGGCCGGCCATGTCCAGGTAATACTCGACCGGGTCCTCGATCGTGACGTAGTTCTTGCCCGGCGTCGCGTTGTGCTGCAGCAGCCCGTAGAGCGTGGTGGTCTTGCCGCTGCCGGTCGGGCCGGTGGCGAGGACGATTCCCTGCGGCCTGCCGACCATGCGCAGCACGCGCGGCAGATCGCCGGCGGAAAAGCCGAGCGCGTCGACGCTCTTGATCGGCGAATTGCGATCGAGCAGGCGCATCACCACCTTCTCGCCGTTGATCGTCGGCAGCGTGGAGATGCGCATGTCGACGATGCGCATCGGCGTCTTTACCGTGATGCGTCCGTCCTGCGGGCGCCGCCGCTCGGCGATATCGAGCGCCGCCATCACCTTGAGGCGCGACACCAGGGACGAGAGCAGCGACGACGGGATGAGAATCTTGTCGGCCAGCACGCCGTCGACGCGGTAGCGCACCACCACGTTCTTGGTACGCGGCTGCACGTGGATGTCGGAGGCGCCCAGGCGGATCGCCTCCAGCACCACGGCATTCACCAGCCGAATCGCCGGCGGCTCTTCGGTTTCGCGCAGCAGGTCCTCGAGCGAGGCGCCCTCGTCGTCGTCGATGACGACCTCGATGCCCTCGTAGGGATCGACACCGGACACCAGCGTTTCGAGATCGGCAAAAGACGTCTCTTCGCTCGCGCCATAGACCTCGGCGATCTTGGCGCGGATCGCCGCGACGTCGGCCATGACCGCCTTGACGTCGAGCCCGGCGACGAAGCGCAGGTCGTCGATCAGGCCCTCGTCGAGCGGGTCGGCCATCGCCAGCAGCAGCGTGCGGCCGCCGCCGCGGCGCTCGTCGAACTTGAGCGGAATCACGCATTGCCGCTCGCAGAAAGCGTGCGGGATCAGCGCCGCGACGGCCGCATCGACGCGGAATTCGGCGAGCGCCACCTCCTCGAAGAGAAAATCCTTGTGCAGGATGTCGCGCAGTTGCCGCTCCGTCACCCAATCGCGTTCGAGCAGCACCTTGATGATCGGCTCCTTGCGCGCCTGCTGGAGGCGGTGCGCCTCCTGCACCTGCTGGTCCGTCAGCAACTGGCGCTTGTTGAGCATGATGGCCAGGCGGCTGCGGTTGGTCACCGTCATCTTCGCCAGCGCGCCGATCTCCTTCGCCTTCTTGGCATTGTCCTGCTGGAGCTGGCGGTTCTTCTGGATCAGATCGTGCTGTTCGAGCGCCAGCGCCACCGTCACGCGCAGATCGTCGTCGTTCCACGGCTTGAGGATGAACTTGTAGACCGCGCCGTCGTTGATCGCGCCCATCACCGCGGCCGTATCGGCGTGGCATGTGAGCATGATGCGAATCATGTCGGGCGCGAGCGCCTTCGCCTGGCGCAGCAGCTCCGCGCCCGTCATAGCCGGCATCATGTAG
>DAIDAU010000351.1 GCA_027310465.1 Rhodocyclaceae bacterium | reverse complement strand
CCGGTGACCTGGTAGCCGGCGCGCTTCAGCAGCAGCGCGGCGACCGACGAATCGACGCCGCCCGACATGCCGACGATGACTTTACTCGACATCGGGATCCTCTCCTTCCAGCCATTTCTCCAGCGCCATGATCACCGCGGGCCTGCCGTTGTCGCGGAACCAGCTGTCGACGACGTAGCGTTCCGGCTCGGGATGCTCGGCGTCGCGCACCGGCCCCAGTTCCTCGATTACGGCCGAAAAATGCTGGCCGACGAGGAAGCGGGTACGCCGCGCCGGCGGCAGCACGCGGTGGAAGCGCAGCAGGCCGCGTGCCGCCAGCGCCTCGAGGAAGCGCGTGGTGGTGGTCGCGTGATCGATGCAGTCCATGCGGCCGCTCTCGCCCTGGTCGTCGTCGTAGTTGCCGCCGCGGTCGCGCCAGATCGGCGTCTGCTCGCCGGCCCAGGCGTAGAGCCGGCCGATCGCGACGGCCAGGAGGTCGCGCTCGGTTTCGGGCGAACGCGCCTTGCGCAGCAGCGCCTTCAGACCAGCGAGGCGCTGCTCGGAAAAGGCGACCGTCTGCTCGACGGCGCAGCCGTAGTTGTAGCAGACCGGCACGAGGGCGTCGGCCCAGGCGGCACCGGCGAACAGCAGCGGCAGCACGGCGGCGGCGCGGGCCATCAGTCGTGGTGCCGGATGACGTCGAGCGGAAAGCGCCGGCCGGCCAGCGCGTCCTGCACGCATTGGAGGATCAGCGGGCTGCGATGGCGCGCCCGCGTCGTCTCGATCTCGGCCGGCGTCATCCACACGGCGCGCAGGATGCCGGCGTCGAGGGCGCGCCCTGCTTCGTGCGCGCCGAGTTCGCCGGTGAAGGCGAAGCGCAGGTAGGTGATGTCGCCCTGGGGCCGCGGCCACTGGTAGACGCCGAGCAGGGCCGTCGGCGTGAAATGCCAGGCCGTTTCCTCGAGCGCCTCGCGCGCGCAGGCGGCCGCCAGCGACTCGCCTTCGTCGAGATGGCCCGCCGGCTGGTTGAAGCGGATGCCGTCGTCGGTCTCTTCCTCGACCAGCAGGAATTTGCCGTCGCGCTCGATCACCGCGGCGACGGTGACGTTGGGTTTCCAGATCGTGCTCATCGCCGGATTCTAGCGCCCGCACGCGGTTTCCGACGCGGCCGGCCTGCCGAAACGGCCATCTATCCGCTAAAATCGCGGTTCGATCAAGAAAAGCTGGAGACAACCCATGTCCATGGCCGACCGCGACGGCTACATCTGGTACGACGGCAAGCTCGTGCCATGGCGCGATGCCACCACCCACGTGCTTACCCATTCGCTGCACTACGGCCTGGCCGTGTTCGAAGGGGTACGCGCCTACAACACCGTCAACGGCACGGCCATCTTCAAGCTCAAGGAGCATACCGACCGCCTGTTCAACTCGGCGCATATCTACCGCATGCCGATGCCCTACGACCGGGCGACGATCATGGCGGCGCAGAGGGAAGTCGTGCGCGCCAACAAGCTCGATTCCTGCTACGTCCGTCCCATCGCCTTCTACGGCTCCGAGAAGATGGGTGTTTCGCCGCGCGGCGCCAAGACCCATGTCGCCATCGCCGCCTGGCCCTGGGGCGCCTATCTCGGCGAGGAAGGCATGGAGAAGGGCATCCGCGTCAAGACCGCGAGCTACGCGCGCCATCACGTGAACGTCTCGATGTGCCGCGCCAAGTACTCGGGCACCTACGCCAACTCGATCCTCGCCAACATGGAAGCCACCCAGGACGGCTACGACGAGGCGCTGCTGCTCGACGTCGACGGCTTCGTCGCCGAAGGCTCCGGCGAGAACCTGTTCGTCGTCAAGGACGGCCAGATCTACGAGCCCGAGATCGCCTCGGCGCTGGTCGGCATCACGCGCGCCACCGTGCATGTGCTGGCCAAGGAGCTCGGCTACTCGATCGTCTCCAAGCGCCTGACGCGCGACGATCTCTACATCGCCGACGAAGCCTTCTTCACCGGCACGGCCGCGGAAGTGACGCCGATCCGCGAACTCGACAACCGCCAGATCGGCGAAGGCCGCCGCGGCCCGGTCACCACCAAGATCCAGAGCCTGTTCTTCGACGTGGTGGCCGGCAAGGTGCCGGCCCACGCCGACTGGCTCACGCCCGTCAACGACGCCTGAGGTCCAGTCCCATGAGCGAAAAACTCAACGAAACGTCCCGCGAAATCGTCGTCACTGCGCACGACCTGCCGCTCGCCTGCCCGCGCCCCGGCGCGCCGCTGTGGGCGCGGCATCCGCGCGTGTTCCTCGACCTGATGAAGCAGGACGCGGCCGATTGCCCGTACTGCGGCACCAAGTACCGTTTCAGCGGGGAGCGTCCGACGGGGCATCACTAGCCCCGCGGCCTGCGGGCATATGAAGAGCATTCTGGTCGTCGCACCTTCGTGGATCGGCGACACCGTTCTTGCCCAGCCGCTGCTGTCCCGTCTTCAGGAGCTGCATCCCGGCGCCGCGATCGACGTGCTCGCATCGAACTGGAGCGCGCCTCTGTTCGCGCGCATGCCGGAGGTCAGGTGCGTCGTCGACAGCCCGTTCCGGCACGGCGAATTCAACCTCGCGGGACGCTGCGCCGTCGCGCGCCGGCTGCGCAACGCCCGCTACGACGCCGCCGTGGTGCTGCCGAATTCGTGGAAGTCGGCGCTGATCCCGTTCCTCGCCGGCATTCCGCGCCGCATCGGCTATCGCGGCGAGTCGCGCTACGGCCTCATCAACGTCATGCACCGGCTCGACAAGCAGCGCCATCCGCGCCTGGTGGAGCGCTACGCCGTGCTGGCCGGCGCGCCGGGCGCCGAACTGCCGCCGTCGCGCCCGCCCCATCTGCAATCGACGCCGGAGCAGCGGCGCGCCGCGTGCACCGCGCTCAACCTGCCGCTCGACGGCTCGCCGATCGTGTTCTGTCCCGGCGCCGAGTTCGGCGCCGCCAAGCGCTGGCCGGCGCGCCACTTCGCCGCGCTGGCGAGCCGCGTCGGCAACGTCGACGATCCGGTCTGGCTGGTCGGCTCGCCGAAGGACGCGATCATCGGCGAGAAGATCGCGCAGTCGTGCCATGGCTCGGCCGTCAACCTGTGCGGCCGCACCACGCTGGAACAGGCGATCGACGTCATCGCCGCGGCGCGCCAGGTGGTGTGCAACGACTCGGGCCTGATGCACGTCGCCGCGGCTCTCGGCCGCCCGCTGATCGCCGTGTTCGGCTCGTCGAGCTTCACCTACACGCCGCCGCTGTCGCCGCAGGCGAAGATCGTTTCACTCGAACTCGAATGCAGTCCCTGCTTCAAGCGCGACTGTCCGGAAGGCCATCTCAAGTGCCTCAACGACCTGACGCCGGAGCGGGTGTTCGCCGCGATGAGGAGCTAGCGTGCCCAAAGCCATCTACACCACGCCGCAGGACGTCGAGAATGCCTTCTACGAAGCGCTCGAGCGCGGCGATCTCGACGCCATGATGGCCGTCTGGGCCGAGGACGAGGAGATCGTCTGCGTGCATCCCGGCGGGCCCCGCCTTTCGGGCTATGCGGAAATCCGCGAGGCGTGGCGGCGCGTCTTCGCCGGCGGCACCAAGCTGCAGGTCCAGCTGTCGACGCCGAGCGTCGTGCATACGCCGTTCACCGCCGTGCACAGCCTGGTCGAGCGCATCAGCGTCGTCGGCAAGGAAGAGCCGCGCGCGCCGGTGGTCGCCACCAACGTCTACGTGCGCGGGCCGCTCGGCTGGCGCATGATCGTGCACCACGCGTCGGCGGCTCCGCCGGCGCTTCCCGAAGCGCCGAAGATCCTGCACTGAGCCGCACGCGATGCGCCCCTACGCCGCCCCGCCCTGGCTGCCGGGCGGGCACGCGCAGACCATCTGGCCGCTGCTGCGCAAGGGACCGCGCCCGGCGTACCGGCGCGAGCGCTGGGAGACGCCCGACGGCGACTTCATCGACGTCGACCGGATCGACGCGGCGGGCGACGCACCGCTGCTGGTGCTGTTCCACGGCCTCGAAGGCAATTCGTACAGCCATTACGCGCGCGCCCTGATGCGCGCCGCGCAGCAGGCCGGCTGGCGCGGCGCGGTCGCGCATTTCCGCGGCTGCTCGAACGAGCCCAACCGCCTTGCGCGCGCCTACCACTCGGGCGATTCGGCGGAGATCGACTGGATACTGAGGCGCCTGCGCGACGGCGTGCGCGCGCCGCTGTTCGCCGTCGGCGTCTCGCTCGGCGGCAACGCCCTGCTCAAGTGGCTCGGCGAGCAGGGACGAGCGGCGCACGACATCGTCGCGGCAGCCGCCGGAATCAGCGTGCCGCTCGATCTCGCCGCCGCCAACGAGGCGCTGTCGCGCGGCTTCGGCCTCATCTATGCGCGCCATTTCCTGCGCACCCTGGTGCCCGCCGCGCTCGCCAAGCTGGCGCGCTTTCCGGGCCTCTTCGAGGCCGCCGCGGTCGCGGCGGCGCGCACCCTGCGCGACTTCGACGATGCAGTCACCGCGCCGCTGCACGGCTTCCGCGACGCCGCCGACTACTACGCGCGCTGCTCGTCGGCGCAGCACCTGGCCGGCATCGCCGTGCCGACGCTCGTGCTCAACGCGCGCAACGATCCCTTCCTGCCGGCGGCGGCGCTTCCCCGCCGTGCATCGTCCGCCGTCGTCCTCGAGCAGACCGCGGAGGGCGGTCACGCCGGCTTCGTCTGCGGGCCCTTCCCCGGCACGCTGTCATGGATGCCCGCGCGCGTCATGGCCCATTCCGGGCCTCCGCCGGCATGCCATAATGAGTGCTCGTCTTTCGGACCGTGAGAACCGCGATGAGCATCCCCGCCCCCGAAATCTTCAAGGCTTACGACATCCGCGGCATCGTCGGCAAGACGCTGACGGCGGATGCCGCCCGCAGCATCGGCCGGGCGCTCGGTTCGGAAGCGCGCGAACGAGGTCTCAAGACCATCGTCGTCGGCCGCGACGGCCGCCTGTCCGGCCCTGAGCTCGTCGCCGCGCTGGCGGCGGGCATCACCGAGACCGGCACGGACGTCATCGACATCGGCAGCGTGCCGACCCCCGTCACCTACTTCGCGGCCCAGCATCTGGACGTCGGCAGCTGCGTCTCCGTCACCGGCAGCCACAACCCGCCCGACTACAACGGCTTCAAGATGGTGCTCGGCGGCGAGACCCTGTTCGCCGAGCGCATCCAGGAACTGCGCCGGCGCATCGAGGCAGAGCGCTTCGCTTCCGGCCGCGGCAGCGTGCGCCACGAGAAGGTCGAGCAGGCCTACCTCGACCGCATCGTCGGCGACGTCAAGATATCAAGGCCGATGAAGATCGTCGTCGATTGCGGCAACGGCGTCGCCGGCGCGCTGGCGCCCGAGCTGTTCCGCCGCATGGGCTGCGAGGTGCAGGAGCTGTTCTGCGAAGTCGACGGCAGCTTCCCCAACCATCATCCCGATCCGTCCAAGCCCGAGAACCTGAAGGACGTGCAGCGCGCGCTGAAGGACACCGACGCCGAGCTGGGCCTCGCCTTCGACGGCGACGGCGACCGCCTCGGCGTGGTCACCAAGGACGGCGAAATCATCTTCCCCGACCGCCAGCTGATGCTGTTCGCCGCCGACGTGCTGACGCGCGTGCCAGGCGGCACCGTCATCTTCGACGTCAAGTGCTCGCGCTGGGTCGCCCAGTCGGTGAAGCACCAGGGCGGCAAGCCGCTGATGTGGAAGACCGGCCACGCCTTCATCAAGGGCAAGCTCAGGGAAACCGGCGCGCCGCTGGCCGGCGAGATGAGCGGCCACATGTTCTTCAAGGAGCGCTGGTACGGCTTCGACGACGGCCTCTACGCCGGCGCGCGCCTGCTCGAGATCGTCTCGCGCTGGAAGGACGCCAACTGGCCGCTCAAGCACCTGCCCAACGCGATCTCGACGCCCGAGCTCAACATCAAGATGAAGGAAGGCGAGCCGCACGCGCTGATCGCCAAGCTGCAGAAGGACGGCAAGTTCCCCGGCGCTAAGGAACTGTTCACGCTCGACGGCGTGCGCGCCGAGTACGCCGACGGCTTCGGCCTGGCGCGCGCCTCCAACACCACGCCGGTCGTCGTGCTGCGCTTCGAGGCCGATTCCGAAGCGGCGCTCGCGCGCATCCAGGATGAGTTCAAGGCGGCGCTCGAAGCCGTCTGGCCGGGCCTCGCCGTCGCCTTCTAAATGGACGGCAACGGCAGCGAAGAAATCTTCATCGGCCGCCAGCCGATCATCGACCGCGAACAGCAGATGTTCGCGTACGAACTGCTGTTCCGCAGCGGCGCCAAGGTCAATGCCGCGAACGTCGACGACGACGTGGCGGCGACGGCCAACGTCAACAACCGCGCCTTCGCCGAGTTCGGCATCGAACAGGCGCTCGGCCCGTACAAGGGCTTCGTCAACTGCGACGAGACGCTGCTGTTCTCCGACATCCTCGAAGTCATGCCGACCGACAAGATCGTGCTCGAGGTGCTCGAGACGGTCGAGGTGACGCCGCAGATCATCGAGCGCTGCAAGGAACTGAAGGCGCGCGGCTTCACGCTGGCGCTGGACGACTTCACCCAGTACGAGGACAAGTTCCGGCCGCTGCTGGACTTCGTCGAGATCGTCAAGGTCGACCTCAAGCTGCTCGACGCGCCGGGCCTCGCCCGGACCACCCAGATGCTCAAGCGCTGGCCGACGCTCAAGCTGCTCGCCGAGAAGGTCGATTCGCGCGAGCAATCGCGCTATTGCATGAACCTCGGCTACGACCTGTTCCAGGGCTACTACTTCGCCAAGCCGGCCATCATCGCCGGCAAGAAGCTCGGCCACTCGCAGCTGTCGCTGGTGCGCCTGCTCGGGCTGGTGCTGGAGGATGCCGACACCATCGTGCTCGAAGGCGTGTTCAAGCACGAGCCGGGACTGGCGATGAACCTGATGCGGCTGACGAATTCCGTCGCCACCGGCGTGCTGGTCAAGGTCACCAGCCTGCGCCATGCGATCACCGTGCTCGGCCGCCGCCAGTTGCAGCGCTGGCTGCAGCTGCTGCTGTATACCAACCCGCAGGGCGGCAACGTCGCGAGTCCGCTGCTGCAGCTCGCCGCCACGCGCGGCCGGCTGATGGAGCTGCTCGCCGCCAAGCTGCACCCGGGCCGGCGCGACTTCGAGGACCATGCCTTCATGACCGGCATCATGTCGCTGATGCCGACGCTGATGAGCGCGCCCTTCGAGGAGATCCTTCGCGGCATCAGCGTCGCCGCCGACGTGCGCGAGGCGCTCGAGAAGAGCGAAGGCGAACTGGGCAGCCTGCTCAAGCTGTCCGGCGCCCTCGAAGCCGGCGACGGTCCGGCTTGCCACGACGTGTCGGTGCAACTGGGCTTCGACGCCCAGACCGTCAACCTCTGCCTGACCCAGGCGCTGGCGTGGGCCAGCAGCATCGCGGTCGAGAGCGAGAGCGCATAGGTAAAGGAGGAGGCGGACGCCTTATCGCTCTTGTCCGCCGGGGGACACGGAGCGCAGCAGGGCGCCCCGTCGGCCCGAGCGTCGCACCCGACGCCGAAACTACACCCGCTGCTCGACCCACCCGCGCACCGAGGCCAGCGCGCCATCCAGGTTCTCGGGCTGCGTGCCCCCAGCCTGCGCCATGTCCGGCCGGCCACCGCCCTTGCCGCCCACCTGCTGCGCGACCGCGTTCACGAGTTCGCCCGCCTTCACCTTCGCGGTCAGGTCGGACGTCACGCCGGCGATCAGCGTCACCTTGCCGTCGGCCGCAGAACCCAGCACGATGGCCGCGGTCTTGAGCTTGTCCTTGAGCTTGTCGAGCGTCTCGCGCAGCGCCTTGGCGTCGGCGCCCTCGAGCCTCGCGGCGACGATTTTCACGCCCTTGACGTCGATCGCGCCGGCAACGAGATCGTCGCCCTGGTTGGCGGCGAACTTCGCCATCAGCTGCGCCTTCTCGCGGCGCTCCTGGCGCAGCTGCTCCTGCAGCGCGCGCACCTTCTGCACCATCAGGTCACCCGACGCGGAACTGAAGCCGAGCTCGTAGGCGACTTCGTCGAGTTCCACCTGCAGCGCCTGCACGTAGGCGACCGCGTTGTCGCCCGTGATCGCCTCGACGCGGCGCACGCCCGCGGCGACGCCGGATTCCGCGACGATTTTGAAGAAGCCGATGTCGCCGGTGCGCGCGACGTGGGTGCCGCCGCAGAATTCCTTCGAGCTGCCTATGGAGAGCACGCGCACCTCGTCGCCGTACTTCTCGCCGAACAGCATCATGGCGCCGGACTTCTGCGCTTCGGCGATCGGCATCACCTTCGCCTCGGTCGCGGAGTTCGCGACGATCTCGTCGTTGACGATCTTCTCGACGCGGCGGATCTCGTCGTCGCTCATCGGCTGGTTGTGCGCGAAGTCGAAGCGCGTCTTGTCGGGATCGACCAGCGAGCCCTTCTGCTGCACGTGCGGACCGAGCACTTCGCGCAGCGCCTTGTGCATGATGTGAGTGACCGAGTGGTTGCGCATGGTGCGGCCGCGCGCCTGCGTGTCCACCTTCGCCGTCACGGCGTCGCCGACCGACAGCGCGCCGGTCTTGAGGATGCCGTGATGGCCGAACACCGCCGCCTGGATCTTCTGCGTGTCTTCCACCGCGAAGATGCCGGCCGTCGATTGCAGTTGGCCCTGATCGCCGACCTGGCCGCCGGACTCGGCGTAGAACGGCGTGCTATCGAGCACGACGACGCCGAGGTCGCCTTCGTTCAGCTTCTGGACCGGCGTGCCGTCCTTGTAGAGCGCCAGCACCTTGCCTTTTTCTTCGAGCTTCTCGTAGCCATGGAAGGTCGTCGGCGCGCCGCTGTATTCGAGGGCAGCAGCCATTTTGAACTTGCCGGCCGCGCGCGCCTGTTCCTTCTGCCGTGCCATGGCCTTGTCGAAGCCGGCGCCGTCGACCGTCACGCCGCGTTCGCGGCAGACATCGGCCGTGAGGTCGAGCGGAAAGCCGTAGGTGTCGTGCAGCTTAAAAGCAACTTCGCCGCTCAATTGATTGGTTACGCGAGCTGGCTTTGCATAGTCTTCCGGCTTAGGACTCGTGGTTACATGCGCGGGAGTAAGTATCAAATTCGTTAGTTCGCTCTCCAGCATCGCCATGCCGTGTTCGATGGTGGAGAAGAAGCGCTCCTCTTCGAGCTTGAGCATGTCCATCACCTTGGCCTGCCCGCTCTTCAGCTCGGGGTACGCCTCGCCCATCTCCGCGACGAGGTCGGGCACCATGCGGTGGAAGAAGGGCGCGCGGGCGCCCAGCTTGTAGCCGTGACGAATGGCGCGGCGGATGATCCGGCGCAGCACGAAGCCGCGGCCCTCGTTACCGGGAATCACGCCGTCGGCGAGCAGGAACGCGCAG
>DAIDAU010000350.1 GCA_027310465.1 Rhodocyclaceae bacterium | reverse complement strand
ATACATGATGTAGAGCGGGTGGGCGAACGGCAGTTGCGCGAATTCGATTTCCGTCGCCTCGCGCTGCGGCTCGACGTAGGCCGGCATCGCGATGCCGTTGCGGACCTTCGAAAGATCGATGTCCGCCCCGCCGAGGTAGGGCGTGACGACGACGCGGCGCGCCGACGGCAGCCGCGCGGAAATTTCCGCCAGCTTGCCGAGGCAGTCGACGGGCTTGCCGTTGTACCAGTAGCCGTCGACGGCGAACAGCAGCACCGGTTCGACCTGGCCGAAGCGGTCCAGCACGCCCTGCACGCCGAAATCCGGCGAGGCCGAGGTGAACGTCGCGCCGATCGCCGCAGCGGCCAGCATGACGACGATCGTCGCCGGCATGTTGGGCATGTAGGCGGCGATGCGGTCGCCCGCCTTGACGCCGTCGGCGCGCATCGCCGCGGCGAGCTGCGCGACGGCGAGGTAGAGCTCGGCGTGCGAGATGCGGTGCCGGACCTTGTCCTCGCCCCAGAACACCAGCGCGTCGCCGCCGTCGCGACGGCGCAGCAGGTTCTCGGCGAAGTTCAGGCGCGCATCGGGGAACCAGGCGGCGCCCGGCATCTTGTCGGCATCGACGACGACGCGGCCGCCCCTCTCGCCGCGCACCGCGCCGAATTCCCACACCGCGACCCAGAATTCCTCGGGATGCTCGATCGACCAGCGGTGCAGCGCGGCGTAGTCGTCGCAGCGGCGCTGCCAGCGCGCGGCGACCTGCTTCATGAATCCGGCCAGCAGGGAGGCGGAGGCGCGCTCCGCGGACGGTTGCCAGATCGGCGCAGCGGAAACGGCGTAGCTCATGAAGCAGTCTCCTTCGATTCAGTCGACCAGCGATTCAAGAATCCATTCCGGCCACGGCGCCGACTTGCCGGTCGCCTGGCTCACCCACACCATCTTCGCCGAGCCTTCGGCGTAGAGCGTGTCCTCGCCGGCCTTGCGCAGTTCGTAGTGCGTCTGCAGGCTGCTGCGGCCCGGCTTGTCGAAGAACATGCGCACCTCGACGCTGCCGGGATAGGTCAATGGCAGCAGGAAGGTGCAGCCGGCGTTGACCACCACCACTCCCCCGTCGCGCGTGGTGCCGAGGCCGAAGCCGAGGCGGTCGAGCCACTCGACGCGCGCCTGCTCCATGTAGCGGAAATACACCGTGTTGTTGACGTGGCCGAGGGCGTCCATGTCGCCCCAGCGGATCGGCTGCACCGACGTCAGCACCGGCTTGCGGGAATTTTCCATACGGTACCGTTTGGAAGAGATGGCGCGAATTATAATGTGCCGGTACCGATTCCGATATCCAGGGGAGTGCCATGGAACGCGAAGCGATGGAATTCGACGTGGTCGTCGTCGGCGGCGGCCCCGCCGGCCTGGCGGCCGCCATCCGGCTCAAGCAGCTCGACGCCGGGCTCAACGTCTGCCTGATCGACAAGGGCGCCGAGATCGGCGCCCACATCCTCTCCGGCGCGGTGATGGACCCAAGCGCGCTGAACGAGCTGATTCCGGACTGGATGGCCTTGGACGCGCCGCTCGACACGCCCGTGACCGAGGACCGCTTCGTCATGCTCAGCGAATCGGGCGGCATCGGCTTTCCCGGCTTCATGCTGCCGAAGTGCTTCATCAACCACGGCAACTACATCGTCAGCCTGGGGCAAGTCTGTCGCTGGCTGGGCAGCCAGGCCGAAGCGCTGGGCGTCGAGATCTATCCCGGCTTCGCCGCCGCGGACGTGCTCTACGACGAGCAGGGCCGCGTGGCGGGCGTCGTCACCGGCGACATGGGGCTCACGCGCGACGGCCAGCCGGGAGATGCCTACCAGCGGGGCATGGAACTGCGCGCGAAATACACGCTGTTCGCCGAAGGCTGCCGCGGCCATCTCGGCAAGCAGCTCGAGCAGCGCTTCGACCTGAGGAAAGGCGCCGATCCGCAGGTCTACGGCATCGACATCAAGGAGCTGTGGGAAGTGCCGGCCCCGCAGCATCGGAAGGGCCTGGTCATGCACACCGCCGGCTGGCCGCTCGACGCCGCCACCTACGGCGGCTCGTTCTGCTACCACTACGGCGACAACCTGGTCTCCCTCGGCATGGTCGTCGGCGCCGGCTACGCGAACCCGTACCTGTCGCCCTTCGAGGAGATGCAGCGGATCAAGACCCACCCGACCTTCCGCGCCATGCTGGCCGGCGGCAAGCGGCTCGCCTACGGCGCCCGCGCGCTCACGGCCGGCGGCCTGCAGTCGCTGCCCAAGCTGATCTTCCCCGGCGGCGCGCTGATCGGCGACGACGCCGGCTTCCTCGTCGCCTCGCGCATCAAGGGCAGCCACTCCGCCATCAAGACCGGCATGCTGGCGGCCGAGGCCGCGGCGGCCGCGATCGCGCAGGGGCGCGCGCAGGACGAGTTGACCGCCTATCCCGAGGCCTTCCGCCATTCCTGGCTCTACGACGAGCTCTACCAGGCGCGCAACTTCAAGCCGTGGATGGCGAAGGGGCTCTATCTCGGCTCGCTGATGTTCGGCATCGACCAGCAGTTGTTCCGCGGCAAGGCCCCCTGGACACTGCACCACAAGGCCGATCACACCAAGCTGAAGCCGGCCGCGCAATGCGAACCGATCGCCTATCCGAAGCCGGACGGCGTGCTGACTTTCGACCGCCTCTCCTCGGTGTTCCTCTCGAACACCAACCACGAGGAGAACCAGCCCTGCCACCTGCAGCTCAAGGATCCCGGCGTCGCGATCCGCACCAACCTCGCCCTCTACGACGCGCCCGAGCAGCGCTACTGCCCGGCCGGGGTCTACGAGATCGTGCGCGACGAGAAGGGGGACAACCCGCGGCTGCAGATCAACGCGCAGAACTGCGTGCACTGCAAGACCTGCGACATCAAGGATCCGACGCAGAACATCGAGTGGGTCACGCCGCAGGGTGGCGAGGGGCCGATCTACCAGCAGATGTAGCAACGGGGAACCGCCATGAGCCTACGCACCATGCTCAAGGGCGGCCTGGCCACGCTGCCCGACCGCGAGCTCCAGATATTCCTGACCGTCGCGCGCCTGGGCTCGTTCACCCGCGCGGCCAAGGCGCTGGCCATGACGCAGCCGGGCGTCTCCTTCCGCATCGGGCAGCTCGAGACGCACTGCAACAGCCGCCTTTTCGTCCGCGACCGCAGCTGCTTGACGCTCACTACCGCGGGGCTGATGGTCCACGAATATGCCGAACGC
>DAIDAU010000347.1 GCA_027310465.1 Rhodocyclaceae bacterium | reverse complement strand
TCGTGACCGAGTCGAAATAGACCTCGCCGCCCGCGACGAACGTCGCCCAGCAACTGGCGATGAAGGCGCTGCCGCAGGCATTGCAGGAACTCGGCCTGTTCGATCTGACGGAGGTGCAGCAGAACTTCGTGCGGCCGATCGGCGAGCACGAGCGCGAGGCCGCGCTGATCCTCGAAGGCATCACCTGCGCGGCGTGCGTCTGGCTGAACGAATCGCACATCAGCCGACAGCCCGGCGTCACCGCCGTCGATATCAACTATGCGACGCGCCGCGCGCGCGTGCGCTGGGACGAGCGCAAGACCAAGCTGTCGCACATTCTCGAAGCGATCGCCGCCATCGGCTATCGCGCGCATCCGTACGACACCGCCAAGTCCGAGGAGCTCGCCAACAAGGAGCGGCGCGCCGCGACGTGGCGGCTGTTCGTCGCCGGCTTCGGCATGATGCAGGTCATGATGTACGCGGTCCCCGTCTATCTGGCCGAAGAAGGGACGATGACGCCGGACATTGAGCAGCTGATGCGCTGGGCCAGCCTGATCCTCACGCTGCCGGTGATGCTCTATTCCGCCATGCCCTTCTTTACGGGTGCGTGGCGGGACGTGAAGCTGCGCCGCGTCGGCATGGACGTGCCGGTCGCGCTCGGCATCGGCAGCGCCTTCATCGCCAGTTGCTGGGCGACGTTCGTCGCGGGCGGCGAGGTCTATTTCGACTCGGTCACGATGTTCGTCTTCTTCCTGCTGACCGGCCGCTATCTCGAGATGATGGCGCGGCAAAAGGCGACGCGCGGGGTCGAGGCCATATCCAAGGCATTGCCGGCATTCGCCGAGCGTTATCTGGGCTATCCGGACAGCGCCACCGAACGGGTCGCGGTGGCCCTCCTGGCGCCCGGCGACGTCGTGCGGGTCAAGCCGGGCGAGACGATCCCGGCCGACGGCCGCGTCGTCGAGGGCGAAAGCAACGTCGATGAGTCGCTGCTGACCGGAGAGAGCCGCCCGGTGCCCAAGTCCGAGGGCTCGGACGTCACGGGCGGCTGCGTCAATATCGGCAGTCCATTGATCTTGAGCGTCGAGAAGGTCGGTGAAGCGACGCGGCTGGCGGCGATCAGGCGGCTGATGGAGCGCGCGGCGGCCGAAAAGCCCCGCGTCGTCGTGATGGCGGACCGCATCGCGGCCCGCTTCGTCGCGGCGTTGTTGGGGCTGGCTCTCGTCACCGGCCTGGTCTGGTGGACGGTCGATCCCGCGCGAGCCCTCTGGGTCTTCGTCGCGGTTCTCGTCGTCAGCTGTCCTTGCGCGCTGTCGCTGGCGACCCCCGCCGTGCTGACCGTGGCGACGGGCAGCCTGGCGCGTCTCGGCGTCCTGATCACCCGGGGGCATGCGATCGAAACCCTGGCGCGTGCGACCGAGTTCGTCTTCGACAAGACAGGGACGCTGACCGAGGGCCGCCCCCTCCTCGTCGAGACGCTCGCGTTGCGGGAAATGACGGCCGAGGAGGCGCTGCGCCTGGCGGCAGCCCTAGAGCAGGGCTCGGAACATTCCCTGGGGCGCGCCCTGCGCGAAGCGACAAGCGGCCCGTTGCCCGAGGTCGGCAGCATCCGCGCTTTTACCGGGCACGGGATGGAAGCCGTCCGTGACGGACGCGTTCTGCGCATCGGCACAGCCGAATTCGTGGGGTCCCAGCATGGCGAAGCGGTGCCCCGGGCGGTTGCCGCGTGGGCCGAAGCCGGCGAAACGGTCGTGGCGCTGGGCGATTCCGCCGGGTGGCTGGCTTGGTTCCGTTTCGCCGACAAGCCGCGGGCCGGGGCCGCCGAAGCGGTGGCGCAGCTGCGGGAGTTCGGTTTGCGCGTCAGCGTCCTGAGCGGCGACGCGGCGGCGACGGTTGCGCGCACGGCGGCCGTCCTGGGCATCGAGACCAGCGTCGGGGGCGCGACGCCCGAAGCCAAGCATGCCTACCTCCATCGCTTGCAAGACGAGGGAGCCGTCGTGGCAATGGTCGGGGACGGGGTCAACGACGCTCCCGTGCTCGCGCAGGCCCATGTGTCCGTCGCGATGGGCGGGGGAACGGATCTGGCGCGCAGCCAATCGGACGTCGTCTTGCTGGGCGACGACCTCCGGCGGCTTGCGGCCGGCGTCTCCTTGGCCAAGCGGACCGTGCGTATCATTCGCCAGAATCTGGCATGGGCTTTCGCCTACAATCTGACGGCTATTCCGCTGGCCATGGCGGGATGGGTTACGCCGTGGATGGCGGGTATCGGGATGTCGGCCAGTTCATTGCTGGTGGTGTTGAACGCGCTGAGATTGCAGAAGGACGCGCCCTGATGGACATTCTCTACCTGTTGATTCCGATGTCGGTGGCGCTGGTGTTCCTGATCGGCGTGCTATTCTGGTGGTCCTTGCGCAGCGGGCAGTTCGAAGATCTGGAGGGCCCTGCCTACCGCATTCTCCGGGATGACGATAGCGTGGCGCCTAAGGCGGATGATGACAAGACCAGCCAAAATTGACGTGCAGTTGACGCAGATCAAAATTTTCACCTGATTTTTTTCCCATACTTCGGCAAAGGTTTCTGGCGGCAATCGCCTTACCGGTTGTCTGTGGCACTTTAGTAAGTCTCTCTGTTGGGGTTGGGGGTGCGCTACTCGCGCACCCTTTTTTTTGCCCTGAATATCTCTTGCGCGGCCTTTGCCGGGAATTCCCTTCTCACAGAAACCCTATGTTTCAAATGACTATTGCGCCGGGAATGGCCCTAGCGCAAACAATATTGATATGGATCAAAATCGCCGGGTTCTCGGCGTGTATCCTCGCCGCGGCGCTGCCTAAAGTGTTAGGCAGTCGATGAAACCGGTTTCTTTTCTGTTCATATGAGGTGAATCCATCATGCAATCGCAAGCGACTTACAACTACAAAGTCGTGCGCCAGTTCGCCGTGATGACTGTCATCTGGGGCATCGTCGGCATGCTGGTGGGCGTTCTCATCGCCAGCCAGCTGGTCTGGCCCCAGTTGAACATCGTGGAGTTCCTGTCGTACGGGAGGCTGCGTCCGCTGCACACCAACGCCGTTATCTTTGCGTTCGGTGGCTGCGCCTTGTTTGCTACCTCGTATTACAGCGTCCAGCGCACGGGCCACACGCCGCTGTTCGCGCCGGGGCTCGCTGCCTTCACCTTCTGGGGCTGGCAGCTGATCATCGTGCTGGCCGCCCTGTCCCTGCCGCTCGGTTTCACGACCGGCAAGGAATACGCCGAGCTCGAGTGGCCGATCGACATCCTGATCACCCTGGTCTGGGTCGCCTACGCCATCGTCTTCTTCGGCACGATCGCCATCCGCAAGACCAAGCACATCTACGTGTCGAACTGGTTCTTCGGCGGCATGATCCTGGCGGTTGCCCTCCTTCACCTCGTCAATAGCGCCGAAATCCCGGTGATGGCCGCCGGCATCCTGACGCCGAAGTCCTACTCCGCCTACGCCGGCGTGCAGGACGCCATGGTGCAGTGGTGGTACGGCCACAACGCGGTCGGCTTCTTCCTTACCGCGGGCTTCCTCGGCATGATGTACTACTTCGTGCCGAAGCAGGCCGGCCGCCCGGTCTATTCGTACCGCCTGTCGGTGGTGCACTTCTGGGCCCTGATCTTCACGTACATGTGGGCCGGCCCGCACCATCTGCACTACACCGCGCTGCCCGACTGGACCCAGTCGCTCGGCATGATCTTCTCCCTGATCCTGCTGGCTCCCTCCTGGGGGGGCATGATCAACGGCATCATGACGCTGTCCGGCGCCTGGCATAAGCTGCGCGACGATCCGGTCCTGAAGTTCATGATCACCGCGCTGTCGTTCTACGGCATGTCGACCTTCGAAGGCCCGATGATGTCGATCAAGACCGTCAACGCCCTGTCCCACTACACCGACTGGACCGTCGGCCACGTGCACTCCGGCGCCCTCGGCTGGGTCGCGATGATCTCCATCGGCTCGATCTACTACATCCTGCCGCGCGTCTTCGGCCGCACCGACATGTACTCGACGCCGCTGATCACGGCGCACTTCTGGATCGCCACGCTGGGCACGGTGCTGTACATCGCCTCGATGTGGATCTCCGGCGTGATGCAGGGCCTGATGTGGCGCGCCACCAACGTCGATGGCACGCTGACCTACACGTTCGCCGAGGCGGTCAAGGCCAGCTACCCGTTCTGGACGATCCGCGTGGTGGGCGGCGCCATGTTCCTCGTGGGCATGCTGCTCATGGCTTACAACATGTTCAAGACGATCGGCCAGGGCAAGGCGGTCGACGCTCCGGTCCTGCAACCGGCTGCGGCCCACTGAGCCCGGCGCCATCGTTAGGAGCGAATAAATCATGCTATCTCATGAAAAGATCGAAAGTAACGTCGGCTGGCTGATCCTGTTCACCGTGGTCCTGGTGAGCTTCGGCGGTTTGGCGGAAATCGTGCCGCTGTTCTTCCAGAAGTCCACCACGCAACCGGTGAACGAACTGGTCAAGCCGTACGACGCGCTGCGCCTGGCGGGCCGCGACATCTACATCCGCGAGGGCTGCTACAACTGCCACTCGCAGATGATCCGTCCGTTCCGCGCCGAGACCGAACGCTATGGCCACTACTCGGTGGCCGGCGAGTTCGTCTATGACCATCCGTTCCAGTGGGGCTCCAAGCGCACCGGTCCGGACCTGGCCCGCGTCGGCGGCCGCTATTCCGATCAGTGGCATCGCATCCACCTGCTGAACCCGCGCGACGTGGTTCCGGAGTCGAACATGCCGGCCTACTACTGGCTGGATCGTCCGCTCAAGGACCCGAACGTCGGCGCCAAGATGGCGGCGCTGCGTGCGGTGGGCGTGCCCTATTCCGACAAGGACATTGCCGACGCTCCCGCAGCGATCGCCGGCAAGACCGAGTTGGATGCGGTAATCGCCTATCTCCAGGGCATGGGCCTCGCGCTCAAGCAGACTCGGTAAGCGCATGGACATCAACGACCTGCGTTCCCTCTTCACGGTGCTGTCGATGATCTGCTTCGGCGGCATCGTGTGGTGGGCCTACTCGAGCCGGCGCAAGCAGGCTTACGAGGAGGCGGCGATGCTGCCTCTGGAGGATGACCCCCCGGCTCCGGTAGCGGGGCGTAACGCGGGTCAAGCGAACAACTGAAAGGAATTCGACATGGATTTCAACACCACGAACGACTTTGTCAGCGGCTTCTGGAGCCTCTACGTCATCGTGATCACGCTGGTGAGCGTGATCGGATGCGGAGTGTTCCTGCTGGTCCAGGACAAAGCTGCGACCAACGCCGGCAACACCACCGGCCACGTCTGGGACGAGACTCTCGAGGAGTACAACAACCCGCTGCCGAACTGGTGGCGCTGGATGTTCTACATCACCGTGGTCTTCGCCCTGATTTACCTGGCGGTCTATCCGGGCCTCGGCAGCTTCAACGGCAGCTTCGGCTGGAATGCGCGCAACCAGTACGACGCCGAGATGAAGAAGGCGAACGACCAGTACGCGCCGATCTTCGACAAGTTCCTGAAGATGGACGTCAAGGCGGTAGCCGCGAATCCTGAAGCCAAGGAAATCGGCCAGCGCCTGTTCCTGACCTACTGCACGCAATGCCACGGCTCGGACGCCAAGGGCGGCAAGGGCTTCCCGAACCTGGCCGACAACGACTGGCTGTTCGGCGGCACGCCGGACAAGATCAAGGAGTCGATCACCAAGGGGCGCGACGCCGTCATGCCGGCCAAGGGCACCAAGCCCGACTTGACCGCCGACGAGATCAAGGACTTGGCCAACTACGTGCGTTCGCTGTCCGGCCTGTCCGCGGATGCCGCGCGCGTCGAGAAGGGCAAGGCGCTGTTCCCGCTCGCCTGCGCGGCCTGCCACGGTCCGGAAGGCAAGGGCCTGGTCGGCGTCGCGCCGAACCTCTCCGACAAGACCTGGCTGTACGGCAGCGCCGAAGAGGAAATCATCAAGGGCGTCACCCATGGCCGCGTCAACCGCATGCCGGCCTGGGGCGACTTCCTCGGCGACGCCAAGATCCATCTGCTGACGGCCTACGTTTGGGGCCTCGGCGGCGGACAGGACGAGCCCGCTGCGGCGGCCGCTCCTGCCGCACCCGCAGCCGACGCCGCGCCCGCGGCTCCGGCTGCCGCTGAGAAGAAGTAATATCGTTGTCCCGCTCCCCGGCTTCGGCCGGGGAGCTTTATTACTTCCCCATCAGAGCTTCACAACAATTCCATGAGCAACGAATCACAGGCGACCACGCCTGAAGAGGTGTCCCAACAGCAGAACGCCAGCCATTGGAACGGGTGTCTCTACGAAGCCCGCAAGAAGATTCATCCGCGCACGGTCGCCGGCATCTTTGCCTCGTGGCGCTGGATTCTCGTCTGGGCCACCCAGCTGATTTTCTACGGATTGTGCTGGCTGCCCTGGAACGGGCGGCAGGCTGTCCTGTTCGACCTGGTCGAACGCAAGTTCTATCTCTTCGGCCTCGTTCTCTGGCCGCAGGATGTCTTCTATCTGACGGTCCTGCTCATCATTTCCGCTTACGGCCTGTTCCTGTTCACCGCCATCGCGGGACGGCTGTGGTGCGGCTACGCCTGCCCGCAGACCGTCTACACCGAGATCTTCATCTGGATCGAGAAGCTGGTCGACGGCGACCGCAATGCGCGCATCAAGCTTGACGCAGCGCCCCTCGACGGCACGAAGGTCGCCAAGCGCTCCGTCAAGTTCGCGCTCTGGGGGCTCGTCGCCATCTGGACCGGCTTCACCTTCGTCGGCTACTTCACGCCGATCAAGACGCTGACGGCCGAGCTGGCCTCCTTCTCCCTCGGACCGTGGGAGTGGTTCTGGCTTCTGTTCTACAGCGGCTTCACCTATCTGATGGCGGGGCATCTGCGCGAGCAGGTGTGCCTCTTCATGTGCCCCTACGCCCGCTTCCAGGGCGTGATGTTCGATCCCGATACGCTGATCATCACCTACGACGCGGAGCGCGGCGAGCCGCGCGGAGCGCGCAAGAAAGGCGACGATTACAAGGCCCAGGGCAAGGGCCACTGTGTCGACTGCGACCTCTGCGTCGCGGTCTGCCCGACCGGCATCGATATCCGCAAGGGCCTGCAGTACGAATGCATCGGCTGCGCCGCCTGCATCGACGCGTGCGACCAGGTGATGGCGAAGATGGACTATCCGAAGGGGCTCATCCGCTACTCCACCGAGCGTGCGATCGCCGAGCACTGGGGATGGAGGGACATCGCGTCGCACATCGCGCGGCCGCGCGTGATCCTCTATTCGGTCATCCTCGGCGTGGTCGTGCTGGCCCTCGGATGGGGGCTCGCCCACAAGGCCAACCTGCGGGTGGACATCATCCGCGACCGCGGCACGCTGGCGCGCGAAGTCGAGGATGGCCTGATCGAAAACGTCTTCCGCCTCCAGGTGATGAACGTCACCGAGGAGCCGCATCGCTACGTGATCAGCGTTTCCGGCCTCGACAAGGCGGCGCTGGTGGGCGGGCAGACCATCGAAGTCACCTCCGCCGAGACGAAGAGCTTCGTCGTTTCCGTGCGCGCTCCGTCCGAGTCCGGCAAGACCGGCTCCAATCCCATCTATTTCGATGTCAAGGCACTCGACAGCGAGAAGATTTCCGTCCACGAAAAAGCGATCTTCCTGATTCCATGAACGTACAAGCCGCCAAACCCTGGTACCGCGAACCCTGGCCCTGGATGCTGATGGCCGGTCCGACGATCGTGATCGTCGCCGCGATCTACACCGCCTACCTCGCCGTGTCCTCCAGCGACGGTCTCGTGGCCGACGACTATTACAAGCAGGGACTGTCGGTCAACAAGACCATCGCCAGCAGCGAGTACGCGCAGAAGCACGGCCTGGCCGTCGCGCTGCGCGTGACGCAAGATGGTTTTGCGCTGCAGCTGACGGCTCGGGACAAGGAGTTCGTGCCGCCGAAGTCGCTGGTCGTCACCTTGTCGCATCCCACCCGCGCCGGCCTCGACCAGGCGAAGATCTTCGAGCGCGTGGGGGACGGCTATGTCGGCAAGCTGCGGCTGCCGGCTTCCGGACACTGGCTGGTCCTCGTCGAGGACGAGCCCAAGACGTGGCGCCTGATGGGCAACGTGGTCTTGCCGGCATCGGGTGAAACGATCATCGGCGGCGCCGAATCCGCCGATACGAGATAGGG
>DAIDAU010000290.1 GCA_027310465.1 Rhodocyclaceae bacterium | reverse complement strand
CTTCTGCATCATCTCTTCGTGCTCGCGCTGCGTCGCGGCGTCGCCGATCGTGAATTCGTGCGCCACCTTGCCCGCGTTCGTGACCTCGAAGCGCACCGTCTCGCCCGCCTTGACGGCGAGCTTGGCCGGCTCGAAGTGCATCGTGTCCAAGGCGGTGACTTTGACGATGCGCGAGGCGCGCGCTGGATCTCCCGGCTGGCCGGCGGCGGATGCTGCGCTCGCCGCATGCTGCGCGTGCTGCCCGCCGCCATGGCCCATTTGCCCGTGCTCCATGCCTTGCATGCCTTGCATGCCATGCGCGGCAGCGACGCCGGCGAGGCCGGCGGCCAGCACGCCCGCCGCGATCAGATATGGCAATTTCGTCATGTTTTGCTCTCCTTTCCTTCGCGAAATTACGCAATGAACGTTCCCCGCTTAGACGAAGTCTACACTATTAATGGCAGCGATGCGCAAGGCCCACCGTAAGTTTCCAGAAGTGCCTAAATAACGTATAGCTGTCGGCAAGCAGCGACGAGAGGCCTTTCGCGATCTGTGCACGCGCCTCGTTGCTGATCCAGATATCCATCGGCACGACGTTCTTCTTGCTCGCCTTCCTCATGTTCTCCTCTGCGGCTTTCCATTGATATTACGTAAGGTCGAAGCGATCCAGGTTCATCACCTTGGTCCACGCCGCCACGAAATCCTTGACGAATTTCTGCTTTGCATCTGCGCAGGCATAGACCTCCGCGACGGCCCGGAGCTGGGAGTGCGAACCGAAGATCAGGTCGACTCGGGAACCGGTCCACTTGACCTGGTTCGTCTTGCGATCGCGTCCCTCGTACACGCCTTCAATGCCCGCTGCCGGCTGCCACTGCGTGCCCATGTCGAGCAAGTTGACGAAGAAATCGTTCGTCAACATTTCGGGTTGCCTGGTGAAGACGCCGTGCTTCGACTGCCCGGCATTGGCGCCTAGGACGCGTAGGCCGCCGATGAGAACCGTCATCTCGGGCGCAGTGAGCGTCAGCAATTGCGCCTTGTCGATGAGCAACTCCTCGGCCGATACGCCGTATTTGCCCTTCAGGTAGTTACGGAAGCCATCGGCGATCGGTTCGAGCACGGCGAAGGAGACCGCATCGGTTTGCTCCTGAGATGTGTCCATGCGCCCTGGCGTGAATGGGACTGTCACATCGTGGCCGGCATTCTTCGCAGCCTGCTCGACCCCAGCGCAACCGGCGAGAACGATAACGTCGGCAAGCGAGACTTTCTTCCCGCCGGATTGCGATGCGTTGAACGCTTGCTGGATCTCTTCGAGCGTCGACAGCACCTTCGCCAGCTGACCTGGCTGGTTGACGTCCCAATCCTTCTGCGGTGCGAGGCGAATGCGCGCTCCGTTGGCGCCGCCGCTGTTGACGTCCATCCAAAATTGACCCACTTAGAGGGATAGTTTCCATCGAAATTTGACCCACTTGATTGAATTACCCTGCTCAATTTCTGAGCGGGGCACGAGGAGTGATCAAAGTGGGTATGTTGGCCAAGATTCGGCGC
>DAIDAU010000275.1 GCA_027310465.1 Rhodocyclaceae bacterium | reverse complement strand
CTCCCCTCGGGCCGCAGCACGCGGATCAAGGACATCCAGCTCGGCGAAGGCGACGGGCTGCGAGACGCCGCCGAGCTGGATGTCCTTGATCCGCGTGCTGCGGCCCGAGGGGAGAATCGTCACTTCGTCGCCGACGGCGATCTCGCCCGACTCGACGCGGCCCATGAAGCCGCGAAAGTCGTGCAGGGCGGGATCGTCGGACTTCTGCGGCCGGCAGACGTACTGCACCGGGAAGCGGAAGCGCTCGCCCTCGTTCGGCGCGTCGGCATGCGCGGCCGGCGCGGCCTCGAGCACTTCGAGCAGCGTCGGGCCGTCGTACCAGTCGAGCCGGTCGCCGCGTTCGACGATCATGTCGCCGGCCAGCGCCGACATTGGGATGAAGCGCACGTCCGCGATCCCCAGCTTGGCGGCGAACGCCAGGTATTCGTCGCGGATGAACTCGAACTTCGCGCGGTCGTAGCCGATCAGGTCCATCTTGTTCACCGCCACCACCAGGTGGCGAATGCCGACCAGTTGCGCGATCGCCGAGTGGCGGCGCGTCTGCATCAGCACGCCCTTGCGCGCGTCGATGAGGATGATGGCGAGGTCGGCGGTGGACGCCGCGGTCACCATGTTGCGCGTGTACTGCTCGTGTCCCGGCGCGTCGGCGATGATGTACTTGCGCGTGCCGGTGGAGAAGTAGCGGTAGGCGACGTCGATGGTGATGCCCTGCTCGCGCTCGGCCTGCAGGCCGTCGGTGAGCAGCGAGAGGTCGACGGCGTCGAGGCCGCGCTTCTGCGAGGTCTTGGCGATCGCGTGCAGCGTGTCGGCGAGGATCGCCTTGGTGTCGTAGAGCAGGCGGCCGATCAGCGTGCTCTTGCCGTCGTCGACGCTGCCGCAGGTAAGGAAGCGCAGCAGGCCGTTGTCCGCCTCGGGCAGGTGTTCAGGGGCGCTCATCAGAAGTAACCCTCTTTCTTGCGCTGCTCCATCGAGGCGTCCGACGTCTGGTCGTCGAGCCGCGTGGCGCCGCGTTCGGTGATCGTGGTGGTGGCCGTCTCGGCGATGATGTCGGCGACGCTGCGGGCGGTGGACTCGACCGGCGCCGTGCAGGTGATGTCGCCGACGGTGCGGAAGCGCACGCTGATCGTCTCGACCACGTCGCCGTCCTTGGCGGGCGTCAGCTTTGTCACGGGCTGCAGCAGGCCGTTCTTGCGCACCACTTCACGGCGATGCGCGAAGTAGATCGACGGCAGCTCGAGCTTCTCGCGCTCGATGTACTGCCAGACGTCCAGTTCCGTCCAGTTCGAGATCGGGAAGGCGCGGATGTTCTCGCCCTTGTGGGCGCGGGCGTTGTAGAGGTCCCACAGTTCGGGACGCTGGTTCTTCGGGTCCCATTGGCCGAAGGCGTCGCGGAAGGAGAAGATGCGCTCCTTGGCGCGCGCCTTCTCCTCTCGCGGCGGGCGCCGCCGACGCAGGCGTCGAACTCGAATTCCTCGATGGCTTCGAGCAGCGTCACCGACTGGTGCTTGTTGCGCGACTCGTCGGGCGAGCGCAGCACCACCGTGCCGCGCGCCATCGAGTCCTCCACCGAGCGCACGATCAGGCGCTCGCCGAGCTCGGCGGCGCGCTTGTCGCGGAAGGCGATGACTTCCGGGTAGTTGTGGCCGGTGTCGATATGCAGCAGCGGGAAGGGGAAGCGGCCGGGGCGGAAGGCCTTCTCCGCCAGGCGCAGCAGGCAGATCGAATCCTTGCCGCCGGAGAATAGCAGCGCGGGATTCGCGCACTGGCCCGCGACTTCGCGCAGGATGTGGATGGCTTCGGCTTCGAGCCAGTCGAGATGGGCGAGCGTGCGCCGCCCGGACAGCGTTGCGGTCATGATGCTTTCCTCAGGCGCGCTTGACGTGCAAGCCGCACTCTTTGCTCGTCGGATCCTCCCACCACCAGCGCCCCGAGCGCACGTGCTCGCCGGGCGCCACGGCCCGCGTGCAGGGCGCGCAGCCGATGGAGGGATAGCCCTCGTCGTGCAGCCGGTTGTAGGGCACGGCGTTGGCGTGGAGATAGGCCCACACCTCCTTCTCGCTCCAGCCGGCGAGCGGATTGAATTTCTCCAGCCCGTTGGCGGCGTCGAATTCCTGCAGCGCGAGGCCGCTGCGCGTCGCGGCCTGCTCGGCGCGCAAGCCGGTGACCCAGGCCTTCTTGCCGGCCAGCGCGCGCTGCAGCGGCTCGACCTTGCGCGCATGGCAGCAGGCCTTGCGCGATTCGACGGAGTCGTAGAAGCCGTTGATGCCGTTGTCGCGCGTGTAGGCCTCGATCAGCTCGTGGCGCGGGTAGTAGAGCTTGAGCTTGAGGCCGTAGTGGCGCTTGAGCCGCCCCATCAGGTCGTAGGTCTCGGCCGGCAGCCGGCCGGTGTCGAGCGAGAAGATCTCGATGCCGATCCTTTCGCCCACGATGATGTCGGTCAGCACCATGTCCTCGGCGCCCAGGCTGTTGGCGAAGGCCGCGGGCGCGAAGTCCGCGGCGATGCGCTCGAGCAGCTTGCGCGCTTCGATGGTCTTGGCGGCGACGCTGTTGATCAGCGCCGGATCCAGCGTGTCCGTCATGGCCGCCTCCTACAGGGCGCGCCGCCGGAACAGCGGCAGCGGCTGGTTGGCGGCGGCCTGGTAGGCCTCCGTGAAGTCGTTGAGGCCGGCGAGCGCCTGCTCCGGTTCCTGCTTGGTCGCCCAGGCGTCGAAGCCGGCGCGGAACAGGTAGTTGAGCTGGTCGCGGCCGACGTCGCCGATGGCGCGCAGCTCGTTGCGGTAGCCGTAGCGCGTGCGCAGCAGCGTCGCGATCGAATAGCCGCGGCCGTCGGTGAACTTCGGGAAGTCGACGGCGATGACGGCGAAGTCCTCGAGGTCGCCGGCGAGCTGGGCGGCGTCGTCGGCCGGGCCGAGCCAGACGCCGTACGGTGCGCCCTGCTCCCACTCGCGCCGGATCAGGTCTTCCTTGCGCGCCTTCCAGACGGACAGCGGCACCAGCACGGGGCCGGCCGGCAGCTTGACGCCGTCCGGCGTCTCGTTGGCCGCGAGCCTCACCACGGTCCAGTTGTCGTCGATGATTTCGCGGTTCTTGATGATCTTAGCCATTTGCAGTCTCTCTTTCGTATTCGGTGATTTCGGTGCCATAGACGGCTTCGCGGAAGCTCGCGACGCCGATGCGGTGCAGCGTGTCGCTGAAGCGCTCGTGCGGGCGCCGACACATTCGGTAGTGGTCGATGAGCCGCTCGATCGCCGCCGGCACCTGCTCGCGCGCCAGCGCCGGCCCGATGACTTCGCCGAGCGAGGCCTTGAGGCCCCAGGCGCCGCCGAGGGTGACCTGGTAGTACTCCTCGCCGCGCTTCTCGACGCCGAGCAGCCCGATGTCGCCGACGTGGTGGTGGCCGCAGGCGTTCATGCAGCCCGAGATGTTGAGCTTGATCTCGCCGATGTCGTCCTGCACCGCCAGCTCGCAGAAGCGGGCCTGGATCGCCTGCGCCAGCGGGATCGAGCGCGCGTTGGCGAGAGCGCAGTAGTCGCCGCCGGGGCAGGAGGTGATGTCGGCGATGCGGCCGACCGTCGGCGTGGCGAGCTTGGCCTGGCGCAACTGCTGCCACAGCGCCTGCAGGTCGCGCAGGCGCACGTCCGGCAGCAGCAGGTTCTGCGTCTGCGTGGTGCGGATCTCGGAGAAGCCGTATTGCTCCGCGAGATCGGCGAGCAGCTCCATCTGCGACGAGGTCGCGTCGCCCGGCGCCTGGCCCGGCGCCTTCAGCGACACCGTCACCGCCGCGTAGCCCGCCACGCGGTGCGCATGCACGTTGTGCGCGACCCAGGCGG
>DAIDAU010000256.1 GCA_027310465.1 Rhodocyclaceae bacterium | reverse complement strand
CGCCAAAGGCTCGGCCAGGCCCCAGATCGCGTCAATGTGGATCTGGCGCTGCCGCGGGCGCAGCGGGTCGCAAGTGTAGGCCACCCCGGCTGCGACGGCGGGAACGAGGCGCTGGACCAGGATGGCCAGGGAGTGTTCGGCGTCATTGCCGACCCGAATCCGGTAATCGCGCGCCGTGCGGGCGTGCCAGGAAGCGAGGCAGCGCCCGACGGCGGCCAGCAGCGCTGCTTCGCCATCGATGGGCAGTTCGCTGCAGTACACGCCGGCATAGCTGGCCCCCTCGCCATCCTCCTCTAGCGCCGAACTGCGTACGGCCACGGGGCCGCTGCCGAGTGCGCGGTAGGCGGCCAGCAGGTCGGCCTGCACGGCCGGGCTCCAGGCGCGGCAAGCCTCGGCGCCAAGGCAAAACCCCGGGCTGACGGGAAACCCGGCCTGCTGCATACGTCCCAGGCGCCAGGCTTTGGCCCCGACGCGCCGACGATCGTCGAGAGCGACCTCAGCCAGGTTTACGATCCAGCCGCCGTCGAGGCTCATGCCGCCAGTTCGGCCCGGATGACGCGCGAATCGTCGCGCTCGATGCGCTGGCCGCGCCACTCGGACTTCAGCGCTTGCCATTCTTCGGCGAACGCCGAAATTTCCTGATTGCCGGCAAGAACGGCGTCCACCACGCGACGATAGAAGCCGACGATGTCGCCGACCAACGGCGCCGACCTTTCCCGCCCGGGGATCTTGAAACGCTCGACTCCCATGGCGATGAATTCCGGCACCTCCCACAGTACCAGTTCCGGGCTGCTCTTCAGTCGCGGCGCGTCGGCATGGAGCTCGCCGCCTGCAGTCAGAGCCCATTGGGAGCGACAGATGCGATAGCAGGCGCCGCCGCGCGATGCCGATCCCAGGTAGTGAGTCTTGCCGCCCTCGCTTATGTGTTTGACATGAAAATAGCTGCTCGAATAGCAGCGCCCCGGGCAGATGCGGCCGCGGTGCGGGTTCTGGAACAGGAAGGCCTCCAACTTCATCGGGCAGGCGGCGCGGATTTCTGCCGCCTCGGCGACGCCCCAGCGGTAGGGAAGGACAATGAAGTCGGCGCCGAGTTCGTCGTAGAGCTTCACGTCTTCGGTGTTGAACACGCCTGCGGTGACGCTAACGTGGATATCCAGGCCGGGGCAGGTGCGGCGCACCAGCGGTATCAGTCCCGGGTCGCAGATCATCACGCCGCCCGCGCCCCAGGCCGCGAAGTTCTCGACCGCGGCGAGAAAATCGGGAACTTCGGCGGGGGCCGGCATCACGTTCACCGCAACACGGACATCCTTGCCCATGCCGCGCGCTTCATCCAGGAGTTCGCGGATCTCGCCGTCGTCGAGTTCGTCGCTGGTGGGCCGCCGACTCCAGCCCTTCGGCCCGACATAAACCGAGTCTGCGCCGCGGGCGAAGGCCAGACGGGCCATTTCCAGACTGCCGCCGGGGGCCATGAGCACGGTCATTACGGCTTCTCCTCAAAGAAACTTCGTAGCAAAGGTGCCTGGCGGCAGGGATTGTCCGGCCAGTCGTTGCGCCAGTCGCGCCAGATCCGGAACCATTCCGGATTGCCAGGGCAGACCGATGCGAGCCATCCACTTTGCGCGCAGGGCGTCCAAGCCGTGGGTCGCCAGGCCAGCTGCGCGCTGCCAGGCCGAGGCATCGCGACGAAGTTCGGCGATGGCCGTCGCTACGGCGCGGCAGAACCCGCGCACCAGCGCCGGCTGGTCGGTCAGCAGGGCGTCGGGCAGGACGAAAAAGGTAGACGGGCAAGCCCGCTCCCCCAGGTCCTGCAACGCGTCAACCAGGTCGCAAATCTCGCAAAACGCGCCGTCGGCGACGACTGCCGGAACCTGGTGCCAGAATAGCAGCGCCGCATCGATGGCGCCGTCCTGCAGAAGTTGCCGCAGCCGGGTCTTGGAACCGGCATCGATGCGCAGGCAGCAGTCCTGCGCATCGAAACCATGGCGCTCGCGGCAAACTGCGCGCAGCAGGAGCCAGTTCTTTTCGTTGGCATGGATGACGCCGATGCGGCTTCCCGGCAAGTCGGCGAGCGTGCGCAAAGGCCCGCCGCGCCGGCTCACCAGACCGCCGAAGATGGCGCCGTAGGGCGCTACGGCGGCGATCGCCAGGCCGTCCCGGCGGCAACGCGCAAGCGACAGCCAATCGGTATCGATGACGTCCACCTCGCCGGCGGCGAGTCGCGCTTCGGTCGCCTGCAGCGTACCGCACACGCGGTCATCAGCGAGTGCCAGGTCGAGGCAGAAGCCGTTGGCCCGGTCAAGGCCGCGTTCAAGCATGGTCGCCATGATCCAGCGGCCGCTGCCCGTCGCTTCAAACGCCACACGCAACACGGCGAAGGCCTCAGGTGGCATAGTGCTTGGCGCGCTCCATCAGGGCGTCTACCCGCTTGCTCTTCTCCCTTACCCAGCGGCCGCGCAGCTCGGCCAGCTCGTCGGCATAGACGTCGAGATTGTCGGCGCCGGCCTTTACGGTATCGATGGCCTTGCGGTAGAAGCGCACCAGGTCGCGGATCATGGCTACCGGGCGCTCGCGGCCGGAGAGCTTGAAGCAGGATACGCCGGCCGCCATGAAGGCCGGCAGCTGCGCAAGCATCAGGCGGGCGTCGCGACGCAGCTTCAATTCCACGCTGGTCTCACCCGGCACGCCGAACTCCCAGGCGGCCTGGCAGACCCGGTAACACTCCTTGGCACCGCGGTTCGCGCTGCCATGGGAGCTTTCCTTGCCCTCGATTTCCAGCCAGTCGCGAAAGCGCAGATAGCTGCTCATGATGCACTTGCCGGGACAGATCTTGCCGGTCTGCACGGTTTCGAAGAGAAAGACTTCGAGACCGATTTCGCTCTGCCGCCGCACGGCCTCGACTTCAGCCACGTCCCAGCGATAGGGCAGGATGATGACGTCGGCGCCGACCTGCCCGTAGAACGAGGCGTCGTCGGCATTGCTGATGCCGCTGCCGATGCTGACGTGCAGCACCGTTTCCGGCAGCAGGCGACGCAAGGCCGTGAGCATGCCGATATCGGTGACGATGAAGCCTGACACGCCGAATTCGTGGTACTTCAGTGCCTTGGCTATGAACTGGGGAAATTCGAACGGAGTCGGGAAGGTGTTGAGCACGACGCGCACCTCGGCGCCATTCGCGCGGGCATAAAGGGCCGCGGCGTGAATGTCGCCGTCATTCATCTCCGACTCGTAAGGACGGCGGGAAAACCCCAAAGGGCCGACGTAGACGACGTCCGCTCCCTCGTCGACGGCGACGCGGGCCATTTCCAGGGAGCCCCCCGGGGCCAGAAGCTTGGCCATTTCAGGCTCTCCCGAAGTAACGCTGGCCCGCACCTTCGAAGTAGTAGCCGTTGCACAGGCCTTCCTGCGCCAATTCGGCCAGCGTGGTCAGGTCCGGTACCACGTCGGCGGCGGCCTGGCCCGCGAAGGCGCGTTCCAGGACCGGGCGATAGATGCGTCCGACCTGGCCGGCATAGCCCGGCGCCTCGCCCCGGTTCTGCACGTAGAAGGCCGTGAAGCCCATGCCCACAAGGGTTTCGGCATGCTCCACCATGCACAGATCCTTGCCCGACAGCGTCATGCGGCCGGTATCCTTGAGGGACCAGTCGGCGTCGCTGCCGTCGTTGCGGCCGCGCTTCAGCCAGTGATCCTTGGTGCAGGCGTAATTGCAGCTGCCATCGTCCGGCTTCTCGGATGCGTCGCAGTGCTCCATGATGAAGCAGGTCTCGGAAATGACCAGCGGAATCTTGCCATGCACCGGCACCAGGACTTCGATGGGCGCGTTGTCAGCGATGTAGGCGACTTCCTTGAGGGACAGTTCGGGGTTCGGATAAACCCGCGTGACGCCGTAGCCCTTGAGTACCTTGGCGGTCTCATGGGTGTACAGGTTGCCGAAGACGCCCAGATGCAACGGCAGCTCGCAGCCTTTCTCCCGCAGCACTCTGAGGAGCCCGAGATTATGCACTTCGAGACCGTCGAAGGGCAGGGACATGGCCGTGTCAATGACATCGGCCACCCAGGGCAGATCGTGATTGCTGGGTACCGCGTAGAGGCGCAGATAGGCTTTTTGCCCGCGGGACTTGACCAGTTCCACACCCTTCGCCAGCAAATCCGCGTGGGAGCTGAAGTTGTTCGGATATTCGGGACAGGAGAAGTCCCCAAGGTAGATGGCGTCGAAGGCGGAAAAATCCTGTTCCTTGAGTTCCTTCAAGTTGGTGACGTCGGTGCTGAGTTCGAACATGTTCTGCTCTCCTTAGATGGTGGCGACGAGGGCACGCCGTGATTCCTTGTCGGCTTCGCTGAGGAGCCGGTTGTCGCGCTTGTTCCGCTCAACGCGCCAGCGCCCGCGCAAGACCTCGAGCTCCGTCGCAAAGCCCGAAAGATCCGGGTGGTCGCTGCCGCGGATCAAATCCACCGCGCGCCGATAGACACGCGTGATGTCTCGCACCAGTGCAGTCGAACGGTCACGTCCCGGCACCTTGAGGCAATCGACGCCGGCTGCCAGATAATCCGGCAGTTCGTCAAGCCACAGGGCCGGATTGGTCTTGATGGTCATCGGCATGCTCATGTCGATATCGTTGACCTGGAAATTCCAGTTGGTTTGGCACACGCGCAGACAATCGCCGCCGCGCGAGGCCGAGCCGAAGAAGTGGTCCTTGCCATTGGCATCGAGCCAGCGGCGGAAGCTGAAATAGCTGCTCATGCTGCATTTCCCCGGGCAGATCTTGCCGCCCGATGGCGTCTTGAACAGGAAGACTTCGATGCCGGCCTTGCCGTGACGCTTGATCTCGCGGATTTCCTCCACCGACAGGCGATAGGGCAAGACGACGTAACTGGCGCCGATGTCGCCGAGGAACTTGACGTCCTCATAGTTGGTGATGCCGCAGCCGACACTGGTGTGAATGTGCACGTGTGGCAATTGCTCCTTGACCATGCGCATCGCGCCGATGTCGCTGATCATGAAGCCGCGGGCGCCCCACTCGGCATAACGCGTGACGCGTTCGAGGAACATCGGCAGCTCGGTCGAGCTCGGCAGGGTGTTAACCACGATACGCACTTCCTTGCCGCGCGCCGCCGCGTAATCGATGGTGTCGCGGATCTCGTCGTCGTTCAATTCATCCTGAGCGCCGCGACGGCTCCAGCCGACGACGCCCACATACACCGCGTCGGCGCCTTCGTCGATCACGGCGCGGGCCATTTCCGGAGTTCCCCCCGGGGCCATCATGATTGCCATGTTCTTCCTCTCTTTATGCGTGAATGGATTGTTTGCGGGACGCGCCTGCGCAACAGAGGTCGGCAAGCGCGGCAAGAAAGCGCTGGTTGTCGGCGAAGCGCCCGACGCTAACGCGGATGTAACCGGGCATGCCGTAACGGTCCATGTCCTTGACCTTGATGCCGTGGGCGGCGAAATGGCCAACGCCACCGTCGCCCGCACGCATCAGGACAAAATTCGCCGCCGACGGCAGGTACTCGATGCCCAACGCCGCCATGCCACGCTCCAGCTGTGCCAGACCGCGGGCATTCGCGGCCAGAGTGCTTTCCCGATGAGCGTCATCTTCCAGCGCGGCGGTGGCGGCGATTTGTGCGAGGGAACTTGTATTGAACTGCTGGGTCAGCGCCGTGAGCCGCTTAGCCATGGGTCGGGGGGCTATGCCATAGCCGATGCGCAATCCGGCCAGGCCGTGGAGCTTTGAAAGAGAACGCAGCACGATCACCGATTCGCCACGGCGGACGTTCGGCCGCAGATCGGCAAGCCCGCCTTGGGGCGCATAGTCGCGATAGGCTTCATCCAGCAGCAGCCATGTCGATGCCGGCAATTCGGCCCGCAGGCGATCCAGTTCGTCACGACGGAACAGCGCGCCGGTGGGATTGTGCGGCGAAGCGATAATTACCAGCCGCGTGGCGGGCGACAGGCGCTCAAGCAGTTCGTCGACGCGATACTGGCCGTCGTGCATGGGCACCGGCACGACACGGGCGCCCGCACGGACCGCTGCCGAGCGATAGGCAGGAAACGCCGGCTGTGGAATCAGAACTTCGCTTGCGGGTTCCAGGCAGGCCCGGGCGGCGAGGTCGATGAGTTCGCAGGAACCGTTGCCAAGGACAATTTCATCGCCAGCCATGCCGAGTTGCCGCGCCAGCAGACCGCGCAAGGCAGTGCCGGCCTTGTCCGGATATCGATGCAGCTGGGTGACGGCGCGGCGAATGGCTGCGATGGCCCGGGGCGATGGTCCAAGGGGATTTTCATTGCCGGAGAGATCTATCTCCGCACCGTCGTCCAAATAGCGCGTACGCATGGAATCGACAAGTGCCGAGTGGGGCTCGGCCACCGGACGTCGGCTGCGCACGTGATCGATGGCCGCATCCAGATCCATGCCCAGCCCTTCATGAAGGTAGCAGGCAACCAGGGCGGGCGAACGCGAAATCCCCATCTCGCAGTGGACGAGAATTCGCCGTCCGTTCTCCACCTGATCCTTGAGAAAAGCTACTGCATCGTCAATGACATCGGACGCCAGAACCTCGCGATCCTTGACGTCGAGGGCTAGCTGGCGCAGGACACCTGTCGGCCGTGCCACCTGCGTCAGCGACAGCAAGGCGTCTATGCCGTGCGCGGACAAGACCGCGGGATCTTCCGCGTCGGCACGGCTGCCGATGGCAATCTGCGGTGTGACAAAATCCATTTGGGCCGATTCCCGCCGTTGGCTAAGCAAGGGAACCAAGAATATCGGCCGGCCGGTTTTACCAAGAGGGGGTAATCATGAAACACACCTCATTATTACCATGAGATTCATATGGCTATTTCCGGCGCCGGCACCCCGCTGGCCCGCGGTCAATGCGTGGCGAATATCCAAAGCCCGGCTGACGCCGGGCTTTGGATATTTGTCGCACAAAATTCAGAACCCCAACTGGCATTGTTTCTTCGACCGTTAAGACATCGCCGGACGGCAGTCTCCCGAGTGCGGGCATTCCAATGGGCGCGGGAAGCATCGATGGTGGGCCAACGGGGACCTTGCCAATGGCCTCGGTGAAACTGCTTGAGTCGCTGCGCTTAATACCAGATCCGCACCCCGGCGACAACCGAGAAGCCGCCGACAGACTCGCCGGCGCGCCGAGCGAGATCGGCCGTATCGGCCACCTTGCGCGTCCAGTTGACGCCGATATAAGGTGCGATCTCGCGCTGAATCTCGTAACGCAGGCGGACTCCCAGGGTGACATCATTGACACCCCGTCCGATACGCCGCGCCTCGTCCTCGGCGACCGAGAAGTTCGTCTCGAAATGCGGCTGCAGAATCAGGCGCTGCGTCACCAGGAGGTCGTTCTCGGCCTCGAAGCGGCCCGACACCTTGCCTTTGGTGTCGACAAACGCCATCGCTTCGATGTCGAACCAGTACGGCGCCAGCCCCTGGAGCCCGAGCACCGCGGATTCGCGGGCGGGCGAGGGCCCGTTCACGGCGCGCGCGCCCGCCTGCACGTGCCAGTAGGGAGCGATGCGCCGGGCATACAGCAGCTGGATGTCCGCGTCTTCGAGGCGGCCCCTCGCCTCGCTGCCCTCGGACTTGATCCAGAGCTTGTCGTCATCGCCGCCGATCCATCCCTGCGCATCCCAGTTGCGCACGTCTTCGCCGCCTTGTCGCCGCCGGTATTCGAGCCGATCGACCAGCAGGAAGGCGAGGACGGACTGGTCCATCACGGGACTGGGCCATTCCCTCGGCGGCAACGGAAACGGCTTGTCCTGCCCGTCGGCAGCCGCGGCGGCGAGGCAGAGCGTCAGGGTCGCCGCGCGCCATGCCGTCCGAACGCACATCAAGCGAGTCTCCTGGCGGGGCGTCCCGAGACGTTGACGAAGCGGAACATCCCCATCTCCATGTGGTAGAGCACATGACAGTGGAACGCGAAGTTGCCCGGTTCGTCGTAGCTGAAATCGAAGGACAGGCGCTCGGCCGGCCGGACGTTGATCGTGTGCTTGCGCGGCCTGTGTGCGAGCTCCGCGCCGTTGTCGATCTCCATGAACACGCCGTGCAGGTGCATCGGGTGCTCCATCATCGTGTCGTTGACGAGCGTGATGCGTACGCGCTCGCCTACATGCAGCCGCGGCGGCTCGCCGGATTCCGAGAACTTGAGGCCGTCCATGCCCCACATGAACGCCTCCATGTTGCCCGTCAGGTGGATCTCGATCTCGCGCTGCGGCGGGCGCGGATCCGGCGACGGTTCCAGTGCCTTCAGATCCGTATAGACGAGCACGCGGTGCGCGACGTTCTCGAGGCCCGTGCCGCGCTCGCCGAGGCGGTTGCGCTGCACCGTCGCGACCATCTGGTTGCCTGGGCCGTGCTGGTCGGGGCCATGTCTGCCGTTGATCGGGCTTTCCATGCCCGGCATCTCCTGCATCGGCATGTCCTCGCGCTGCATCCCCGCCATCGGCATGCCTTCATGCTGCATTCCCTGCATCGGCTTGCCTTCATGCTGTTTCCCCGCCTCGCCATGCCGCATGTCCGGCATGTCCATGCCCATATCGACCATGGTGCGCAAAGGCCGCTCGCGCAGTTCCGGCACCGGTGCCGACATGCCGGGGCGCGGCGCGAGCGTGCCGCGCCCATAGCCGCTGCGGTCCATCGCTTCGGCAAAGACGGTGTAAGCCTGCCCCGCCGATGGTTGGACGATGACGTCGTAGGTCTCCGCGATGGCGATCTGGAACTCGTCGACAGTGACCGGCTGGACGTTTTGTCCATCGGCCTGGACGACGGTCATCGGCAAGCCGGGAATGCGCACATTGAAATGGGTGGCCGCCGCCGAATTGACGAAGCGCAGCCGGACACGCTCGCCCGGCCGGAACAGGCCGGTCCAGCTGCCGTCGGGCGGCAGGCCGTTGACGAGGTATGTGTAGGTCGCCCCCGTGACGTCGAGGATATCCGTGGGATTCATGCGCATGCGGCCCCACATCTCGCGCTCGGCCAGCGTCCGCCGGAAGCCCTCCGCCCTGGCTTCACGAAAGAAGTCCCCGATCGTGCGCTGCTGGAAGTTGAAGAAGCCGCTGCGCTTCTTCAGCACCGCGAGCACCCGGTGCGGATCGCGGAAGGTCCAGTCCGAGAGGACGATCACGTGCTCGCGATCGAACGCAACGGGGTCCGCCTCGATGGGTTCCATGACCAGCGGTCCATACATTCCCTGCTGTTCCTGCAGCGTCGAGTGGCTGTGGTACCAGTAGGTGCCGCTCTGTCTCACCGGGAATCGGTAGGTGAAGGTTTCACCCGGCGGAATACCGGGAAAGCTCACGCCCGGCACGCCGTCCATGTCGGAGGGAATCAGGATGCCGTGCCAGTGGATCGAGGTGGTTTCGTCGAGCTGGTTGGTCACCTGCAGCGTCGCTACCTCGCCTTCACGAAACCGCAGTATCGGCCCGGGCACGCTGCCATTGATCGTGACCGCGGAACCGAGGCGTCCGCCGAAACCGAGCGGCGTTCGCGCGATGACGAGATTCGCCACGCGCGTGCCGCCGACGCGGATTTCTCCGCCGGGGCCGGGTATCGATGCTTGCGCGTATGCGGGCGCGAGACCGCGAAATGCCTGCAATAGTCCAAGCGCTGTCGTCGTCTTGAGAAAGCGGCGCCGTCCGCGTGGCGCGGGGTCGCCGATCGCTGCCACCATCCTTGCCTCCTTGCGCACACGGAAGACGAAGGTCGGACAGCCTCGCCGGCGGCGGGTTTCGCCCCAATGGCAAGATATTCGGCATCCCCTGGTCTCGGGCCGACCGGAAGCTGCCGACGACCACATCGTGCTCAAGGGCGAGCAGGGGCAGACCATGATCGTCGGGCCTATCGGCCAAAGGGCATCCGAACATCATAGTAAGAGAAGAGGAGGCGCACCTCGGCGCGCCCAAGCCTGACTTACTGCGCCGTCTGCCGCAGACGTCGATAGAGCGTGTTGCGGCTGATGCCCAGGCGCCGTGCGGCTTCCGACATGTTGCCGTGGCTCAGCGCGATGGCGCGCGCCATCGTCGCCTCCGACAGCTCGCGCAGGTTCTCGGTCGTCGCGCCGGTCGCCGCGGCGGGCGGCGGCTGCCAGCGCAACTCCTCGACGAGGTCGTCGGGCATGTGCTGCCAGCCGATGCGGCTGTCGTCCTCGTCGAGCAGCGCGCAGGCGGCAGTCAGGGCGTTGACGAGCTGGCTGATGTTGCCGGGCCAGACGTATTCGGCGAAGGCGCGGGCGACGGCGGGTTCGAGCGCGAGGCCGCGGCCGGGGGCCAGGTGCTCGAGCAGGCGCGCGAGCAGCAGCGGGAAGTCCTTGCGCTGCCGCAGCGGCGGCAAGGCCAGCGTGATGCCGTTGATGCGGTAGTAGAGCTCGGCGTCGAAGCGGCCCGCCTCGATTTCCGCGCGCAGGTCGCGACGCGTCGCACAAACCAGCACGACGTCGACGGGCACCGGCTTCTCCGCGCCCAGCGGCGTGAGCTGCCGGTCCTGCATCACGCCGAGCAGGCGTGCCTGCAGCGGCAGCGGCAGGTCGCCGATCTCCTCGATCAGCAGCGTGCCGCCGTCGGCCTCGCGCAGCCGTCCCGGATATTCGTCGCGGCACAGCGTGGCGGCGTAGCCGAACAGCTCGGCTTCGAGCAGGCTCTGCTGGATCGCCGCGCAGTTGAGCACGACGAAGGCGCCGTCGCGGCGCGGTCCCGCGGCGTGGAGCGCGCGCGCGAAGAATTCCTTGCCGACCCCGGTCTCGCCCTGCAGCAGCAGCGAGATCGGCTTGCCGATCAGCTTGCGCGCCTTGTCGACCGCCGCGGCGATCCGCTCGTCGCCGGTGCATAGCGCGGCGAGTGCATCCGCCGAAGCCTTTGCCTTCGGCGGCGCGGCCGTCGCCGCGGCGCGCTGCGGGCGGCCCGGCTCGACGCGCACGAAGACATGGCTGCCGTCGTTGCGCGACACCAGCATCGGCTCGCCCGGGCGGCGGCGGTTCCAGTCGAGCAGGTCGGAGACGCGCACCTGCAGCACGCGCGACAGCGGCGTGATGCCGAGGTCGGCCGGCGCGATGCCGAGCAGGCTGAAGCCCTGCTGGTTGGCGCCGATGATCCAGCCGTCCTCGGACAGCGCGACGGCGCCTTCGGCTACGGTGCCGATGCCCTCGGCGAGCGGGTGGAAACGGATGCGCAGGCAGTGCCCGTGATAGGCCTCGAACAGCCGGTTCTCGAGCATCTGCGCGGCGGCGCGCACCAGGCCCAGCGTATGCGGATGGTAGCGCCGCTCGTCGCTGGAGATGTCCAGCACGCCGAGCAGGCGTCCGTCGGGCGCGTTGATCGGCGACGCCGCGCAGCTCAGGAAGCCGTTGCGCTCGAGGAAGTGCTCGCCGCCCTGGATCACCAGCGATTGCGACTCGGCCAGGGCCGTGCCGATGCCGTTGGTGCCGCGGTGGCGCTCGTCCCAGCTGACGCCGGGCGCCAGCGCGACGCGCTCGGCGCGCGTGAGGAAATCGGGATCGCCGACGGTCTGCAGAATGGTGCCGTGATCGTCGGCGAGGATCACCATGCTGTCGGAGTCGCGCGTCTGCGCATGCAGGTACTCCATCACCGGCCGCGCATGGGCGACGAACTCCTGCTGCCGTTCGGCGACCTGCGACAGTTGCCGGCCCTCGAGGCGCCCGGCATCGGGCAGGCGGCCTTCCGGCGCCAGGCCGGCGTCCGACGAACGCCGCCAGGAGCGCTCGAGCAGCGCGTTGACCATATAGCCCAGCGGCACCTCGCCGCGCTCGAGCAGCAACTCGCGGGCGCGGCGCAGCGTCGCTCGTCCGATCTTCGGTTTCGTCATCTCGTGAGGCCGCCGGAGCGTCGTCATGCCGCGATCCTCCGGCATGCGACGGCGATTCGAATAACGCGATCCACTGTACTACCATTCGACGAAAGCGTGGTGTCTTGCGGCCTGGGAGCGAGCATGGCGGAAACGATAGAACTGCATGCCTTCATGGGCCTGGCAGAGGTCTTCCGCCGGCGCGGCTGGTCGAATCCGCACGCGTTCGTCATTGCCGGCGAACTGAGCGGCCCCGAGTTGCTCGAGCGCCTCGACATCGATCCGCGGCGCGTCGAAGTGATGTTCGTCAATCGCAAGGCCTTCGCCGCCGACCATGCGGCCATCCGTCCCGGCGACCGCGTCGCCCTGGTGCCGCCGGGCGTGCCGGGACCGCACCGCTTCCTGCTCGGCTTCAAGAACCGCTGACCGCGGGTGCGCTCAACCGCCGCCGATCGCCGGGAACACCGCGAGCTCATCGCCATCCACCAGTTGACGGGTTGCGAGGTCGCTGCGCAGCACGTGGCGGCCGTTCACCAGCACGATGTGCGCAAGGCCGACGGGCACGCCCTGCGCCACCAGCGCATCGGGAATCGTCGCCGCTTCCGGCAGCGTCAGGATCACCTGCCCGCCCTCGGTGTTCGGGGGAAGGTAGTTGCGCAGCGTCGCGTAGAGGCGCAGCTTGATCTTCATGGCGGTCCTGCAAAAAGCCCCGGCGCAAGGCGTTTCGCGCCGGGGCGGGCACGATGCCGTTCGGGCATCCCGAGGAGACGTCAGAAATCCCAGAACGCGTCGAGCTCTTCCGGCGTGAAGTCCCAGACCACGTTGTGCGGCGGCACCGGCTCGCCCGAGAAGAACTCGGGCAGGCGGTCGTGCTCCTTCGTCAGGCCGGCGGCGATGTTGAAGGCGTGCTCGATCTTCAGCACCGTCTTGCCCAGCGTGGTGACGTCGTCGCCGGTGAGGTTGATGTCGAAGCGCGCGTTGATCATGTCGATCAGCGACGTCAGGCACGCCGGGATGTCGAGCGCCGGGAAGGCGATGAACAGGCACATGCCCGTCGAGTCGATCGCCGCCGTGGCGATGTTGAGGTTGCGCGCGAGTTCGACCTGTCCGGTCTTCGACAGCGGATCGACGTGGCCGCCGACGGAAAGGATGTTGGTCGCGACCGCGTAACCGGAGGTGTGGTCGGCGCCCATCGGACTCATCGCATAGGTGACCCCGATGCCCTTGACGGCGCGCGGATCATAGGCCGGAATCCCCTGGTTCTTTACCACCGGAACGCGCGTCACGCCGTAGATGCGCCCGACGTTGCCGGCGCCGCTGCCGAGGATGCGGCCGAGCGGCGTGCCCTTGCCGATCTCGTCGCGCAGCATGCGCACGACGCCCTTGCCGTCGCCGAAGGGCAGCACGCCGGCTTCCATCGCCACGCCGAACATCACGGCGGTCTCGATGCTGTCCACGCCGATGTCGTCCATCACGTGGTCGGCTTCGGCGATGTCGTCGAGGTCGTCGATGCAGCAGTCGGCGCCCATGCCCCAGATGGTCTCGTACTCGAAGCCCGAGGTCAGGTACTTGCCGTCCTTGCCGTGGTAGATCTGCGAGCACTGGATCTGGCAGCCGGGGTGGCAGCCGTGCGTCGGCGTGCCGCCGCGCTGGACGATGATGTCGTGCATCGTCTCGCCGGAGATCTTGTCGTGCCCGGCGAACTGGCCCGAGGTGAAGTTGCGCGTCGGCAGGCCGCCGGCCTCGTTGAGGATGTTCACCAGCACGTTGGTGCCGTAGGTCGGCAGGCCCTGGCCGCTGACCGGGTGGTCGAGCAGCGTCTGCGCGAAGACGCGCGCCGCTTCCTTGAACTTGGCCGCGTTCTTCGGCATCACGGGCGGCGTGCCGGAATCGTCGATCGAGATGAACTTCACGCGCTTGGAACCGAGCACCGCCCCCAGCCCGCCGCGGCCGGCGCTGCGGATGTGCGATTCGGGATCGGCGACCGAGACGTTCGCCGTCAGCATCTTCATCTCGCCGGCGGGACCGATCGAGACCACGGCGACCGGCTTGCCGTAGCGCGCCTGCACCTGGTTCACCAGGCAGTAGTTGCCCTTGCCGACGAGTTCCGTCTCTTCCTGGATCGTGATGGCGTCCTTGGTGACATGCACGCTGTACCACTTGTCGTCCTTGGCCGCGCCCTCGACCACCAGCGCCTTGATGCCGAGCTTGGCGAGCGCCTTCGCCGCGGTGCCGCCGGCGTTGCTCTCCTTGATGCCGCCGGTGAGCGGGCTCTTCGCGCCGACCGAGATGCGGCCCGAGTTCGCCGCCGCCGTGCCGGTGAGCAGTCCGGGCGCGAGCACCAGCTTGTTGTTCGGACCCAGCGCGTGGCAGGCGGGCGGAACTTCGGCCGCCACGATGCTGGACGTCAGTGCCCGGCCGCCGAGCGGCACCCAGGCTTCGAGAACGGCTTCGATGCGGGTCGTCAGGTCCGTCATGTTCACGCGTACGATTCGGTCCATGGTGGTCTCCAGAGAGGGACTTCGGGGGTCATGCGGCCGGCATGTCGGCCGCGCCTGGCGTGGTCAGGCCGGCACGCACGCGTCGGTGTTGCAGAGCTGCGCGCACATCGGGCTGTCGTAAGTGCCCTTGCATTCCTGGCACTTGCTCGGGTCGATCGTGTAGAGCTTGCCGACGTGGCTGATGGCGTGATTGGGGCATTCGGATTCGCAG
This sequence comes from Rhodocyclaceae bacterium, assembly GCA_027310465.1. Lineage (GTDB taxonomy): Bacteria > Pseudomonadota > Gammaproteobacteria > Burkholderiales > Rhodocyclaceae > Nitricoxidireducens. Next base: position 729 of record DAIDAU010000256.1, on the reverse strand, counting down.
GCTGCGCAAGCGTTGCAGAGTTCGGGAACGATCTTGTAGGCCATGATGATCTCCTAGGTTCAAGAGCCGGCTGCGCCGAAGCGCCGCGCCATGCCAGCAGTATCGGAAGCCGCGTGCGCGCGGACAACGGAAACTCGATGGAATAGTCGGCGCTGTGTCATTTCGTGACAAGAAAATCCGAGATCATTGCTCGGGATTCGGCGGCAGCACGGCCTCCGCGATCTCCGGCGTCAGGTTGCACTTGAAGCAGCGCCCTGCCTCGGCGCGCGCATCGTCGTCGCTGTAGCCGCGCTCGACTTCGTCCCAGCCCTGGCGCGCGGCGGGATCGAGCACGATCGGATGCACTCGGCGGCGCTTGTTGAACTCGGGATCGGCGCCCAGCCGCGGCGAGGTGTGCCAGTCGTCGGGCAGCAGCTTCTCCTCGATGTCGCCGTCGCCGCCGAGCTCGCAGTCCATCGCGGCCGCAGCGGCGCGGCCGTGCGCCACCGATTCGATCAGCGTCGACGGGCCGAGCACGCAGTCGCCGCCGGCATAGACGCGGGGGCGGCTCGTCATGTGCGTGTCCTCGCGCACGATGACGCGGCCCTTGGCGTCGGTCTGCACGTCGAAGCCGTCGAAGCGCTGCGTGTGCTGGCCGACCGCGGCGACGACGAGATCGACGCCCTCGGTGATCTCCTCGCCGGTGGCGATGGGCTGGCGCCGGCCCGAGGCGTCGGGCGCGCCGAGCTC
>DAIDAU010000241.1 GCA_027310465.1 Rhodocyclaceae bacterium | reverse complement strand
GCGTGGTGCGCGCTTCCGGGCGCTTCGAGCCGGACAAGCGCCACATCTACACCATCGCGCCGAAGTTCGAGGGTTACGTCGAACGGCTGTACGTCAACGTCACCGGCCAGCCGGTCGCCAAGGGCCAGCCGCTGTTCGAGGTCTACAGTCCGGAACTGGTCTCGGCGCAGCGCGAATACGCGATCGCGGCGCGCGGCGTCGAGGCGCTGAAGGACGCCGCCGGCCCGGCGCAGGCCGGCATGAAGCAGCTCGCCGAATCGGGCCTGCTGCGCCTGAGGAACTGGGACATCTCCGACGAGCAGCTCAAGGCGCTGGCCCAGTCCGGCGAGACGCATCGGACCATGACGTTCCGCTCGCCGGTCAACGGCTTCATCACGGAGAAGAAGGCGCTCCAGGGCATGCGCTTCATGCCGGGCGAGATGATCTACCAGGTCGCCGACCTGTCGACCATCTGGGTCATCGCCGACGTCTTCGAGCAGGACATCGGGCTGGTCAGGACAGGCGCCAAGGCGGCGCTCAAGGTCAGCGCCTATCCCGGCCAGAGTTTCGAGGGCACCATCACCTACGTCTATCCGACGCTCAACGCCGAGACGCGCACCATCCCGGTCCGCGTCGAGCTGCCGAACCCGCAGACGCGCCTGAAGCCGTCGATGTTCGCGCAGGTCGAGATTCCGGTGGCGGCGAAAGGCGAGGTGCTGACCGTGCCGACCTCGGCGGTCATCGACAGCGGCACGCGCAGCATCGTGCTGGTCCAGGTCAAGGAGGGCCGCTTCGAGCCGCGCGACGTCAAGCTGGGGCAGCGCGGGGACAACTACGTCCAGGTCGTCGAGGGCGTCAAGGCGGGCGAGCAGGTGGTCGTCGCGGCCAACTTCCTGATCGACGCCGAGAGCAACCTGAAGGCGGCGGTGGGCGGCTTCGGCCATGCCGGCCACGGCAGCGCGCCCAAGCAGGGCGGCGCTTCCATGGAAGGGATGGACCACGGCGCCCAGCCCGCGGGCCATCGCGGCGAAGGCGCTATCGACGCCGTCGACGCCAAGGCCGGCACCGTCTCCATCGCCCACGGCCCGATCGCCAGCCTCAAGTGGCCGGGCATGACGATGGAATTCAAGGTCGCCAACGAGGCGCTGCTCAAGGACCTCAAGCCGGGCGCCAAGGTGGCCTTCGAGTTCGTCGAGCGCAAGCCGGGCGAGTGGGTGGTGACCTCGATCACGCCCGCGGCCGGCCAGCCGCCCGCCACGCCGCCGGCGGCGAACCCCCACGCCGGCCACTGACGGAAAGAGACCATGCTGTCCAAGATCATTGACTGGTCGGGCAAGAACGTATTTCTCGTGCTGCTCGCCACGCTGTTCGTCGTGCTCGGCGGCGTCTACGCCGTCGTCAGGACGCCGATCGACGCCCTGCCCGACCTCTCCGACGTGCAGGTCATCGTATACACCGAATACCCCGGCCAAGCGCCGCAGGTGGTCGAAGACCAGATCACCTACCCGCTCACCACGGCCCTGCTGGCGGTGTCGAAGTCCAAGGTGGTGCGGGGCTTCTCGGTGTTCGGCGCCTCCTTCGTGTACGTCATCTTCGAGGACGGCACCGACATCTACTGGGCGCGCTCGCGCGTGCTCGAATACCTCAACTTTGCCTCCGGCCGCCTGCCGAAAGGCGTGACGCCGTCGCTCGGCCCGGACGCCACCGGCGTGGGCTGGGTGTACCAGTACGCGCTGCTCGCCAAGAACAGGACCCTGGCCGAACTGCGGACCATCCAGGACTGGTTCGTCCGCTACCAGCTCACCAAGGCCTACGGCGTCTCCGAGGTGGCGTCGGTGGGCGGCTTCGTCCAGACCTACCAGGTCACCGTCGATCCCGTGAAGCTGCGCGCCTACGGCATTCCGCTCAAGGACGTCGCCGACGTGATCCGCAATTCCAACCGCGACGTCGGCGGCCGCGTGGTGGAAATGGCGGAAAAGGAATACGTCGTGCGCGGCAAGGGCTATTTGCGCGGCGTGGGGGACATCGAGAACCTCGTGGTCAAGAGCAAGGGCGGCACGCCGGTGCTGATTCGCGACATCGCGCGGATCGAGCTCGCGCCGGACGAGCGGCGCGGCCTGACCGAACTCGACGGCGAGGGCGAGGTGGTCTCGGGCATCGCCATGGCGCGCTACGGCCAGAACGCGCTGGAGGTGATCCACAACCTGAAGGCGAAGATCGCCGAGATCGGCGCCGGCCTGCCGGAGGGCGTCTCGATCCAGGCCGTCTACGACCGTTCCGAGCTGATCCACCGCGCCATCGAGACGCTCAAGCACACGCTGGCCGAGGAATCGATCATCGTGGCGCTGGTCTGCATCGTGTTCCTGCTGCACCTGCGTTCCGCGCTGGTGGCGATCCTGATGCTGCCGGTCGGGGTGCTGATCGCCTTCATCGCCATGCGCCTGCTGGGCATGAACTCCAACCTCATGAGCCTGGGCGGCATCGCCATCGCCATCGGCGCGATGATCGACGCGGCCATCGTCATGATCGAGAACGCGCACAAACACCTGGAGCGCCTGCCGCCGGATCACACCAAGACGGCGCGCGCCAGCGCCATGCTGACGGCCTGCAAGGAGGTCGGGCCGGCGCTGTTCTTCTCGCTGCTGATCATCACGGTTTCCTTCCTGCCGGTGTTTACCCTGGAAGGCCAGGAGGGGCGCCTGTTCTCGCCGCTCGCCTACACCAAGACCTTCTCGATGGCCGGCGCGGCGCTGCTTTCCATCACGCTGGTGCCGGTGCTGATGATGCTGTTCGTCCGCGGCCACATCATGCCGGAATCGAAGAATCCGGTGAACCGCTTCCTGATCTGGATCTACCGCCCGATCATCGCCTGGGTGATGCGCTGGAAGAAGGTCACCATCGCCGCCGCGCTCGTGGTGCTGGCGCTGTCGGTCTATCCCGCCTCGAAGCTGGGCACCGAGTTCATGCCGACCTTGAACGAGGGCACGCTGCTCTACATGCCGGCTTCGCTGCCCGGCATGTCCATCACCAAGGCCGCGGAAGTGCTGCAGACCCAGAACAAGATCATCAAGAGCTTCCCGGAAGTCGAGTCCGTCTACGGCAAGGCGGGGCGCGCCAACACGGCGACCGATCCGGCGCCCACCGAGATGTTCGAGACCGTCATCAACCTCAAGCCCGAGGAGCAATGGCGGGCCGGCATGACCGTGGACAAGCTGATCTACGAAATGGACAAGGCGCTGCAATTCCCCGGCGTCGCCAACGCC
>DAIDAU010000235.1 GCA_027310465.1 Rhodocyclaceae bacterium | reverse complement strand
CGACAAGGCGGCGCAACTGCAGCAGATGCTCGGCGCCAACTTCAGCCAGACGCAGAACATCGATCACACCTTCGTCACCTTCCATCGGGACAGCGGCGCGGGGCTCAATCAGTTGGCGATCATGGCGGTGGCGATTGCCGTGACCGTCATGACCGAGGGCGCGGGCGCCCAGATGATGGGCTTCACTTCGGGCACCTTGGAGGCGTCGGTCGCCAACGCGGCGGTGTCGTCGATGGCGTCCAGCGCAGCCACCGGAGTGCTCACCGGCAACTTCGACATGGGCAACGTGCTGAAGGCGGGACTGAGCGGCGGGCTGACGGCGGGACTGACGCAAAGGCTGGGCTTCAACCAGATGGCCGGCATCAAGGACCTGGGCAACGGCATCGTCAAAAGCAGCTTCGACGCCGCCAAGATTGGCGACGCGCTGATGGGTATTGCTGGGCGCGGCGTCGTCAATGCCGGGGTCAACTCGGCGCTCTACGGCACGAGCTTTGGCGAAGGCTTCAAGCAGAGCGTGATCAACGACGCCGCGGCCATCGGCGCCAATGTCATCGGGTCGACTTGGGGGAGCGGCAAGGACCCGGTGATGCAGACAGTGGCGCACGCGGGCCTCGGAGCCGTAATCGCGAAGGCGCGCGAGCAGGATGCGATGGCCGGGGCAATTGGCGGGGCGGCGGAGTCGGTGTTGGGGAATCTCGTTTCGGACGACGCCGTATCCACCAACGGCGGCAAGGCGCTCTATGCAGGGGCGGCAACGCTGGCCGGCGGCATCGTCGCCAACGCCTTGGGTCGAGATGCGGTGACAGCAGGGCAGACGGCGCAGAACGCGGCGCTGAATAACTTCCTCGGCCACGTCGACAAAGCGGAGCGCGACAGACTCCGGGCGAAAGGTGAAACGAACCTCACTCCCGACGAAGCCAAACGTTTGGCTTACCTCGAAGCATCAGATCAGCTCAGCGATGGACTACTGAATAAGTACATCGGCGGCGCACCGATGACCAAGACCGAGCAAACGAATCTGAGTGCTTATCTTGGCAACTACGCACTGCAGGACGGTATGGCGGCGACGGTCGGCCTCATCCAAAATGGCCCAACGCCGACGTACAGCTATCCCTATGCCGGAAGCAAAGAGATGCAGAAGGCGTACATGGACAATCTGTCCGACGGCAGTTTGCTGGGAACCGCATCGGCCTACTGGAATCGCACGCCAACGGCGAACGAAGAGACGTACAAGGCGGCGCTGATAAAGTCCGGGCAGTTCTTCAACACTACGTCGAACGAGGCATTTCTTCCGACGTCGTTGACGACCCAAGGCTCTTTTTCAGAGATTGATGCGATACGGACGAGTTCCGTGGCCGCAGTGGGATACCTCGGAGCGACGGTGGCTGGTGCCGATCCGGCTATGCGGCAGAACTTGACGCTGACGCTGTGGAATCTCAGCGATATCGGGGCACCATTTATTCTGCCGAGGGCCGGCATTAGTCCGGTGCTGGGACAGAGTACGGCGGAGTTGGCGCAAACTGCAAATGCCACGGGGCCAAAGGTGCCGCCGAACGTGCAGCCGTTCAGCAACCCGGCTCAAAGTCCCGTTATTCCTTCCGACTGGGTTTCCCGGCCAGGCAGGACTCCGGGGAGTACCATTTACTATCCTCCTGGTACGGAGCCTAGCGTTTTGGGGGGCACGTATATCCGCGTAATGCCGCCAGGATCTACTCCTGTACCGGGGCTTGAAAACGGTTATTGGTTGTCCGTACAAAATGGGCAACCAATAAATCCCGCGACTGGTGGAACCGGCTCACGCGGACAAACGCATATTCCGCTGCCGGCGAACGGTACGCCGCCAACACGGTGAGAGGAAATCAATGATCGAAGACAGGGACTTGGCTGAACTCTGTAACACGATATTGACTGGGGTCACAGTTGGTGTCGGTTCTCTTGTTTTGTTGTTTTCAAGTGGCGCTCAAATTCTCCTTCAGTGCGTGTTCGAGTGCACTGAGGGAAGCATTGCTCGATCAGGGCACGGTGAGAACCCGAATTCGTCTCAGATTTTGTTCGGATGTTTGAATCACAGAGTCGATGTTGCAGTCATGGATAACAACGACGTACTCATTTTGCGTTTCGATGATGGAATGGATCTGAGGATCGTGCCAGAACAAAACGGTCTCGAATCGTACGTCGTTACCACACGTCATGGAATCTGTCCAATCGTTGTGAGTTGCCCCATCCAACGGGCTCGCCGTCAATCGAGTTGAACGTTCGGGACTTCCATTGGATACGCCAATGGAAAGCTGTCATCGTGCACGATGACCTACATCACCGACCCGGTGGTGCAGGGCAAGCTGTTCAACGAGATCACGCCGGATTCCCAGTGGTACAACTCGCGGTTCTACCTGATCAACCGCTGGGGCTACTTCATGGACTCGGGGCTGCAGGGTCCGTACTTCTCGCTGTGGATCACCCAGACC
>DAIDAU010000233.1 GCA_027310465.1 Rhodocyclaceae bacterium | reverse complement strand
GCGCAGAGCATCTACAACTGGGAATCCGAAAAAGCGCGGCCGCGCGAGAAGCAGCTCGCCGCGTTCGCGGCGATCCGCCAGATGGGCAAGCGCGCCGCCGTCTCGATCCTGAACGAGGGGTGAAACGAAAAGCGGTGCGACAGCCTGCACTGCCGCACCGCGAGCCAAGCTTCGTTACGCTTGCTGTTTGCGAGCCCGATCGGACTTTCCTGTCATAAGCCCGATCAGGCGTGCTTGTTGTCCTTCGTAGCAACCTTCTTGGCCAGCGGCGCGTGACCCGCGGCCTTGCTGTGCTTCTCGGGCGTCTTGGCGTCGGTCTTGGCGTCCGACTTTGCCTTGGCCTTGTTGGCCTTCGCGACCGGGGCCTTCACATCCTTCTTGGTATCGGCGGCTGCCGGCGCCGCGGCGGCAGGCTTCGTCTCGGGCGCCTTGGTTTCGGTCTTCGGCGCATCGGCGGCGAAAGCGGTGGCGGCAAACGCGGTGGTGATCAGCGCAGCAAGAATCTTCGACATCTCGTTTCTCCTTTGATATGGCAACGGGATCGTTGCTTGTGTCGAATAACGCGTGCGACATACTGCGGGGTGACTAGTTTTACATTGGATTACAAATGAAGGCGCTCCGTGGGCGCTCGGGCCGTCTGCGACGAGAACGGCAGAGCGTTGAGCCAAGGGTGGCGGGTGGTCGTCGACGCGTAGGTAAAGGAGGAGGCGGACGCCTTATCGCTCTTGTCCGCCGGGGGACACGAAGCGGCGACGACTACCCGTCGCCCTTGGCGGTTAAACGCTGCGGTTTAAATCCTAATCAAGCGACTTCCTGAACCTCAACACCGCCGCCGCCAATAACACGAACGCGATGATCGCGAGCGCCAGCATCTGATGCCATAGCGCTTCGATGCCGACCCCTTTGAGAAACGTCGCGCGGATGATCACCAAGTAGTAGCGCAACGGATCGATGTAGGTGAAGTACTGCAGCGCCGGCGGCATGCTGGCGATTGGGAAGCTGAAGCCGGACAGGATGAATAGCGGATTCAGCACGAAGAAGTTGGACGAGAAGGCTTGCTGCTGCGTGGTGCAAACCGTCGAGATCAGCAGTCCGATGGCGAGCGCGGCGAGCAGGAACAGGCAGGTGCCGAGCAGCAGCACGAAGGGGTTGCCGCGGAAGGGCACGCGGAACCAGAGCATGCCGACGCTGGCGACGATGGCGACTTCCATCAGGCCGATGAGGAAGAAGGGCAGCGTCTTGCCGATGATGAACTCGACCGGCCGGATCGGCGTGACGAGGATCTGCTCGAGCGTGCCGACCTCGCGCTCGCGCACGATGGCGAAGGCGCAGAGATTGACGATGGTGATCAGCGCCAGCGTGCCGATGACGCCGGGAACGAAGAACCAGCGGCTGTTGAGGTTGGGGTTGTACCAGTAGCGCTCCCGCAGGATCACGCTGACCATCGGCTTGCCTTGCAGGCGGCCGGTCCGCTGCGCCAGGTCGCGCGCGTAGTCCTGGCTGAAGCTGCCGGCGATCTGGCCGACGTAGCCGAGCGCGATCAGCGCGGTGTTCGAGTTGGTGCCGTCGACGAGCGCCTGGATCGGTGCCGTGCGGCCCTTGCGCAGCAGTTCGGCGAAGCCCGGCGGGATGACCAGGCCGACCTGCGCGTCGCTGGTCTCGACGGCGTCGCGCACCTCGCGCTCGCTGGCCGCCGGCACGGCGATGCGGAAGCGGCTGCTATGGACGAAGGCATCGATCAGCGCGCGGCTTTCCTGCGAGCGGTCGAGGTCGAGGATTACGGTGGAGACGTCGAACACCTCGAAGGTCGCCGCGTAGCCGAACAGCACCATCTGGATCATCGGCGGGATCAGCAGCCGCAGGCGCGCCGACTTGTCGCGCTTGAGCTGGAGGAATTCCTTGAGCAGAAGTTGCAGGATGCGGCCGAGCATGGGCGTCACTCCAGCGTCTTGCGGAAGGCGCGCGCGGCGAGAAAGACGATCGCCGCCGCGTAGAGCGCAAGGAACAGGATCGGCACGGCGAGCTCGCTCACGCCGGCGCCCTTGAGGAAGATCGACTTCAGGATCAGCACGTAGTAGCGGCCGCTGACGAGATAGGTGGCGCCGCGCACTACCGCCGGCATCTGGTCGATCGGGAAGGCGAAGCCCGAGAGCAGCACCGTCGGCAGCATGGTCAGCAGCAGCGCGACCTGGCTGGCGCCGACCTGGCTGCGGATCGCCGTCGACACCAGGTAGCCGATGCAGAGAACCACGCTGAGGAACAGTGCGCTGGTGAACAGCAGCGTCGCCACGGTGCCGCGGAACGGCACCTGGAACCAGAACACCGCCAATCCCAGGCAGATGCTGGCGTCGACCATGCCGACGGCGAAGTACGGCAGCAGCTTGCCGATCATCAGCTCCATCGGCTGCACCGGCGTCGATACCAGCAGTTCCATGGTGCCGCGTTCCCATTCGCGCGCGATGGTCAGCGACGTCAATTGCGCGCCGACGATCGCCATGACCAGCGCGACGATGCCCGGCACGATGAAGTTGCGGCTTTCGAGCTCCTCGTTGAACCAGACGCGCGCCTCGACGTCGACCGGCGTCTGCGTCTGCACGGTGCCGCCGCGCCGCTGCAGCGACTCGAGCTGCACGTCGGCGGAGAAGCCGCTGACCACCGAGCGCGCGTAGCCGGCGGCGATGCTCGCGCTGTTCGAGTCGGTGCCGTCGAGCAGCGCCTGCACCGACGTGACGCCGGCATCGACGAGGCGCTGCGAGAAATCGGCGGGCACGACGACGGCGAGCTGGCAGAAGCCATGATCGAGCTCGTGCGCGATCTCGCGCTCGCTCCTCGCGACGGACTGCACGGAGAAATAGCTCGACGCCGAGAAGCGCGCCAGCAGGTCGCGCGACTGCTGACTGTTCTCGTGATCGAGCAGGCAAAGCGGCAGGTGGCGGATGTCGAGGCTGACGCCGTAGCCGAAGACGAACATCTGCATCAGCGGCACCAGCAGCGCGATCATCAGGCTGCGCGGGTCGCGCACGATCTGCAGCGATTCCTTGACGGCGATGGCCTTGATGCGCCGCAGCTTCATGCGGCCGCCCTTCCGCCTTGCGCCTGCCCGACCAGCGCGACGAAGGCGTCTTCCATCGTCGGCTCGGCCGCCTCGGCGCCGGCCTCCTTGCCGAGCCGCTTGATGTCGCGCGGCGTGCCGAGCGCCGCGAGGCGGCCGCCGCTGATCAGCGCAATGCGATGGCAGTACTCGGCCTCGTCCATGTAGTGCGTGGACACCAGCACGCTGATGCCCTCGCCGCCCAGCGTGTGGATCAGGTCCCAGAAGCGGCGGCGCGATTCGGGATCGACGCCCGAGGTCGGCTCGTCGAGGAACAGCACCGGCGGGCGGTGCAGGATCGCGGCGCCCAGCGCGAGGCGCTGCTTCCAGCCGCCGGCGAGGTTCGCCACCAGCGTGTCCTCCCGCCCGGACAGCCCCGCCATCGAGACGGCCTCGGTGACGCGCGCATCGATGCGCTCGCGCCCCACGCCGTAGATGCCGCCGAAGAAGCGCAGGTTCTCGACCACCGACAGGTCGTTGTAGAGCGAGAACTTCTGCGACATGTAGCCGATGCGCGTGCGCACCGCCTCCGGGTCCTTGGCGACGTCGATGCCGGCAACCTGCGCGCGCCCCTGGCTCGGATGCAGCAGCCCGCAGAGGATGCGGATCAGCGTCGACTTTCCCGCGCCGTTGGGGCCGAGAAAGCCCATGATCTCGCCCGGCGCCACTTCGAAGCTGACGCCGTCGAGCGCCGTGAAGTCGCCGAAGCGCTTGACCAGGCGGTCGACGACGATGCGCGCCGCGCCGTTCATCGCGCCGTCTCCCGGCCGTTCTCGAGCAGCGCGATGAACAGGTCCTCGATCGTCGGCGGCACTTGCGCGACCCCGGTCGCCGCGACGCCCGCTTGCGACAGCGCAGCCTCGATTTCGGGCAGGCGCTGCGCGTCGTCGACATGGACGTGCGCGCCGATGCCGATCAGCAGCACGCCCAGGATGCCGGGCCGGCCTTGCAGCGCATCGCGCACGCGCTGCGGCTCGGGCGCGGCGACCTCGACCATCGCGCCCGGCATGCGCGTCTTCAGCGCCGCCGGCGTGTCGCAGTGGACCCTGCGCCCGCGATGCAGCAGCGCCAGGCGATCGCAGCGCTCGGCCTCGTCGAGATAGGCGGTCGAGATCACCATGGCGACGCCGCGGTCGCGCAGGTCGTGGAGGATGTGCCAGAACTCGCGCCGCGAGATCGGATCGACGCCCGTGGTCGGCTCGTCGAGCAGCAGCACTTGCGGCGTGTGCACCAGCGAGCACGTCAGGCCGAGCTTCTGCTTCATGCCGCCGGAGAGCTGGCCGGCGAGGCGCATGCGGAACGGCGTCATGTTGGAGGCGGCGAGCATCTCGGCGGCGCGCTGCTGCCATTGCTCGCGCGGCACCTCGAACAGGTCGGCGTAGAAGCGGATGTTCTCGTCGACGGTCAGGTCTTCGTAGAGGCCGAAGCGCTGCGGCATATAGCCGATGCGGTCCTGGACGCGCTGCGGCGCGCGCGCGACATCGATGCCGAGCACCGACAGCGTGCCGGCGTCGAGCGCGATGAGACCGGCGACGAGCCTGAGGAGCGTCGTCTTTCCGGCGCCGTCGGGACCCACCAGCGCGGTCAGGCTGCCGGCCGCGGCGACGAGGCTGACACCGTCAAGCGCGACAACAGTTTTGCCGGCGTCGCGTCGAAAGCTCCGCCGCAGCCCGGCGGCAGCGATAATT
>DAIDAU010000226.1 GCA_027310465.1 Rhodocyclaceae bacterium | reverse complement strand
GGCAGCGGCAGCAGGTCGTTGAGGAACCGGCCGTACACCGACGACCAGCAGAGGTGCTCTGAGATCGCCGATGGCTCGATGCGTTCGACCAGGGCTTTCAGCTTCTCAAGATGGCGGCGGGACAGTTCTCCAGTGGAACCGAGGGAAAGTCCGACGCCGTGCAGGCTCACGGGATAGCGCGCCCGCACCGCCTCCAGCACCTGCAGCGGCTCACCGCCGGCGCAAAAGAAGTTCTCGCTATGGACCTCCATCCAGCCGACATCGGGCGGTTGCTCCAGCACCAGGCGGTGATGGGGCGAACGTAGGCCGATGCCGGCAGCGGCAGGCAGGGTCGCGGCAGGTGCAGAGGGGCGGTGCATGGCTCTGGCTCCGAGCCTTATTTCTTTTCGAGGGTGCCGCCAGGGGTGGCGCTGCCGCCCATCTGGGCGCAGGTTCCTGTCGGGACGTACTTGAAGTCGTACGGATCGTTGTCCACCTTCGACTGGCCGGCGCAGGAGTGCTTGCTCTTGTTGCTGCCGCAGTCGTTCTGGCCGGCCTTGGCGACGCCGAAACATTTTTCCTTGGCGGTATCAGCGGCGAGGGCGCTGCCGCTGGCGGCAACGATGCCCAGAGCCAGAATGCCGGCCACGGCGGATTGAATCATGGTGTGCTTTGCGTGCATGGTCATCTCCTTGTAATGAGTTGGCTGAGGCACCATCCATTGATGCGAGGCTGGCCTCTACGGATTTAGTCGAGTGAGCCCACGGTTTCCTTACACGCCGCACAAAAAATATATTTGCCGGACCGGCACCGATCCTGGACCTGGATGGCATTCGCAGTCGGATATGATGATTGAACCGTCAGACGATCCGAACCAAGAGATTGAACATGCCGGTTCGTCGGGAGGTGGCAGATAACTGTCATTGGCATATCCGGCCTCGCCGCGCCGTCAAGGGAGATCGACCGTGAGCTTGCTACGAAATCTACGCATCGGTAGCCGATTGGCGATTGCGTTTGTCTTGATCTTGTCGCTGCTCCTGGCAGTCGTGGCCTTGGCGTTGGTGGAAATGCAGCACGAATCTGCCGTCACGCAACAGATCGTCCATGAGCAGTCGTTGCGCCTTTCCCTTGCTGAGAGTCTGCAGCGCCACGCCCAAGGCGCCGCTCTTCCCCTGCTGCAATTGCTGGTCACACATGAGCGCGACCAGCGAGTTCCGCTGTATGGGCGGATGGATGCCGAAAACGCCGCCGCCGACGAGGCAATGGCGGCACTGGTTAAGGCCAGTCCTGGAGCGACGGTCGAACTCGACGCTCTTGCGAAATTGCGCGCCAGTTATGGCGACCTGTTCCGGGAAACGGTCGAACAGATCGAGCTTGGCGGTCCGGATAGCGCCCGCCAACACTTCGTCGAAAAGACGCAGCCCGCGCTGACGGCGCTGCTCAATGCCAGCGCCGCCCGAGTGGATGCTGAACACAAGGCCATGCAGACCGCGCAGGGGACCTTGCAGGCGGAACAAGGGCGCGCGCAGATTCTGGTCGGCACCATCGCGGCCTTCGCCGTCGGTTTGGGGGCCATGCTCGCGTGGGCCGTCACGCGCAGCATCGTTGCGCCTTTGGCCCGTGCCGTGGAATTTGCCGACGCTGTAGCGAAGGGCGATCTTGATGCAAAGCTACCGGACAGCGGCGCCGACGAAACGGCGGCGCTGGCAGCGTCGCTCCTGACCATGCGAGCCTCGCTTGCCGCACTGCTGATCGCTATTCGCAACTCGGCCGGCGAGGTGCAGCAGGCCGCCGGCGCCATGGCTGGGCCGATGGGTGCCGTGCGTTCGGGTTCGGCTGCCCAGCACGAGGCGGTACAGGATGTCACGTCCGCCATCGCCCGCTTCGCCGACGAAACCCGCGCCATCTCGGCCACGGCCGGTCACAGCCGACTCCAGGCGGAACAGGCGCAGGGGTTGGCGCAGCGCGGTTGTAGCCTGATCGACAACGCATCGCGCGAGGTCGTCCGCATCTCGGCGACCATTGAAGAATCCGCCGGAGCCGTGGAAGCTCTCCGCGACCGCGCACTGTCCGTGCGCACACTGCTCGATACCGTGCGGGAAATTGCCGATCAAACCAACCTGCTTGCGCTGAACGCCTCCATCGAGGCCGCCCGTGCCGGTGAGACTGGCCGCGGCTTTGCGGTGGTGGCCGATGAGGTGCGCAAACTGGCGGACCGTACCTCGCAAGCGACCAACGAGATCAACGTTGTCATCGACGCCATCGACCGCGAAACCGATGTCGCTGTCGAACGCATCGGCCAGGGACGCGACGAGATGCAGCGTGGCGTTGCGCTGATCGAAGACATGGTTGCCCCGCTGAATGAGTTGCGCGTTGGCGCCAGCGAGTCCTTGCGCCAACTCGACGATCTGGCGGCAACGCTGGAACGCCAGGTCAGCGACAGTGATGCCATCACCGGGCGCATCAAGGAAGTCGGCACGATGGCGACCGAAAACCTTTCCGCGACCTCTGTCGTCGCCGACACGCGCGACCGCCTCGCTGTGCTATCCGACGATCTCGGCCGGCAGGTCAGTCGCTTCCGTTTGTCGTGACGATTGTCTTTCGCGCGTAATGACGATTCGACGCGAATGCCATCAGGCTTCCAGCCTGCGTCTTGTTGTCTCGATCAGCAGATCCCGGTAAGCATCGACGAGGAAGCTGAATACGCCACGAAGATTGATGTTTCTGAAACGCGCCGGACTCACCTCGCTCAGCCATGCAAGTTCCTTGCTCCGCTTCGGGTCGCGCAGCACATCCGATAGCTGATCGTTGATGTGCCTTGCTGTCCAGGCTAGGCAAAGGTTGCTCATCAGGCTTAACGTGCCTGACATTGCGAACTGTTCTTCCTCGCGGCGCCCGCGTGGCTTGGAGAACGAGCCTTGGTAGATTGCACGCTGCAATTGATGTACTGCTTCGCCGTGAACCAGGATGCGATTGATCATTCGGCGGAACGGTTCACTCGTGAAGTAGTCGCAGAGAAAAATCGTACGCAGCAACCGTCCAACATGGCGACCCGCCTTGTAGGTCGGGTCATCGTGTGCCGCCGAGCCAAAGCGAGACAGCACGACTGGAGCGTCGACTTCTCCGCTGTCGATCGAGGCCGCCACGCGAACGAGGCCATCGTAGCCCTTGTGGATGGTCGGTATAGAGACGGTCCGTTCGACTACATTCTTCAGAGCGTCAGGAACCCTGCACGACCGCGGTACACAAAGCCGTCGTTCGGGCAGCCGCGCCAACCTGGGACACAGATCGAGTCTGAGGAATTTTGCAAGCCCCATGCCGAAATCCGTATATCCATGTGTGTCGACGGCGATACGGTTAACGGGCACTTCCGTTTGCCGAAGAGCGCCGTGAATCGCTGCACCGATTTGTCGCTCGTTGAGTATGATGGGCTGGTCGTGCACGATGCTCCAGTCATCAGAGACAGTAGTGTAGGTACCGATTGACGACGTGCGCCGCTTGGGATCTAGGCGCGCAGCCCAGACTTGGCGGGAAATATCCAAGCTCATCATATCGGACGACACCAATGTCCCATCCCCCCAGTACCGGCAAACCGGCAGTTGGCGCTGATAACTCGTAACCGCAGCGTTCGCAGCCCGCACCAAGTCAGGGTTTTCAAACAACTGCATCCCGCTCAGTACATGCTCCGGCGTCAGTTCCGGGATCATCAATGCAATGTTTGTGGCATCGAGCGCCGTACCATGCGCCAGCATGCCCGCATAGATCTGTAGCAGTTCACGCTCGGAGTGCGCCGCGCGCCCCAAGATGATCCGACTGAAGCCGATCTGGCTGTCCATCTCTAAGATCAAGTCGGGAAACTGGATCGGCCCAAGTTTCGCGAAAAGTGCGTCGCACTTTTTCGCGTTCTCCGGATTGGGCTCCTGCGCCTTGACGCTCGGGATGTGAAAATCACCGTTCTCCAGCTTTACCGTGCCGTCCTCGACTGCCCTCGCAAGCAGTTCGAGCTTCGCCTCGGCGAGAGCTGTGAGTGATTTAACGTATTTGTCCGGATCCTTGGGCAACCCCAGACGCCGATAGTGCGAATTGGCTTCCTTCTCCCAACGTTCCTTGCTGATGAGCATCCGCTCCTTGCTACGGAAGACCTCGCTTTGATCGGTCCAGATCGCGCCGCCACGCAGGCCGCGTCGTAATCCGATCAAAGTAGCGGCCTCTAAGGCGCGCATCGCACGTTCTCGGTCTTCGCCTTCAATCAGGTCTCGCCAGGCTCGCGGGTGAGGCACCGACTGGTCGCCGCCGCTTTCGGGCAAGGCATTCGCACCCTTGTCATAGAGATCCTTGAGATAGGAGAGGGAGGCCATCGTGCCTTGTTCGGGCTCGGCCTGCAGGTCCAGCCGAGAGAAAGCGGCAAGCAAGGAGCGGATCTGTCTGGTGTTCTTGCCTGGTTCGGTCAAATACCAGCGTGCCGCCTCGGCCCGCGAGCGAAATTGGGGCGGCTCGTACTGCAATCTCAGTTCGCGAATGCACTTGCGCAAGTCATCTTCCGTCGCATCCGGATCAGCTTCCACCTCAAAAATCTGCTCGAGCGCCTTGATCGCCGGCAGTGTTGGTTGACCCTCGATGATATGGGCACGCTCTTGTGCTTTTCTGATGAGCTGGCTGACGATGCGTCCGCCCATGTTGATCGCATCGTCGGTGATCTGCAGCAACGCCATTTTGAGGAAGCACGTCATCCGCAGCGTACGTAGCGGTTCCTTCAACTGACGATACTTTGCCGGTCGCATTTGATAAAGCTGGCGGCCGAGTTCGTCGAGTTTCTCCTTGGGGAGGTCATCGAGATTTATCTGATCGACGCCGAGATTGATCAGGAAGTCACGCCGATCCAGACGTTCAGTAATCGCTTTCCGGGACTTTTTTCTTGGAGGTTGTTGGAGCCATTCGAGGTAGGTGCATGCGTTCTTCGGGTTCGGGTGGCGCGCGAGCAAGGCACGGTCCCATTCCTGACGCTTACGCGCGTCCACCTGCGCTTCGATCTGGCGCATCAGCGCTTCGTCGGAATCGGCTATAGCCTCCCGCGCGAGGTCGCGCAGGCGGCGATCACCCGAGATGATGATGCCATTCTCGTATTGCCAGACGCGCGCGATCTGAACCAGATGATCAACTGAGGCGAGGTGCTTCGCCTGTTCGCGCACGAACGGGCGCAAACGCCGGGCAAACTGAAGTTCGGTACTGCGCTGGAACTTCAGGATGCCCATCGCCCATGTCTGGTGTTCCCACATGGTGCGGATTCGTGAGCGGTAAATCGCGCGAAGCGAGGCAATGGTGACGTGAGGGGTCTCGAGCTGGCTTGCGATGTGGGCAAGCAATGCCGCCGGTACGACTTTTACCGCATCAAGAGTACAACCGGTCATCCGGATGAACCCGAGTTGGAGTGCCGCGCCCAACTTCGTGGCAGGATTCTTCAGCCGCTGGAATTCTCGGCGTTCATGGGGAGAGTAGGTGAAAAAGGCGTCGAACTCGACTTGTCCGATGGTCCGTGGAATCTGCGCCAATCCCAGGTACTGGTGCTGCCAGCGTGGAATCTTTCGCACAAGCATCTCCCCGTGACTGTGCCTAGCTGGCACGGAACCTTACGCCCATGTGGGACGAATGGAAATAGGGAGTTCAGAATGGAACGGTTGAACGGCCAGACGCCAGCACGTCGGTGTATGCCAAAGCAGTGAGGCGGCGGCGCCAATGGCCATTGCTCCTGCTGCAGAACCTAGTGCAGACCGAAGTCTTTGTTTTATAAGTAACTTGCTTGTGCGCCGCGTCGTAACTTATTGATTATTAGCGAGAAACGCTAGCGGCAGTTTTTGCACGAAAAGTACGGGAACCCT